>NZ_JBNPLS010000011.1:0-87754 GCF_050313595.1 Desulfovibrio sp. SGI.169
ATAAAATTACGCCAACTCATGCGGCTGCTTGAGTGCGCTTTGCGGCTCAGGGTACGGATGCGAGAAATCCCGAAAGTCCGCCGCACAGTTTGACTTTCGGGATTCAAATGGCTGTCGCCGGATGAACTGATGGTGGAGGCGGGGGGAATCGAACCCCCGTCCGCGAATATTCCACGCGAAGCATCTACAGGCTTAGGTCAGGATTAAATCTCGCCGCGCTGGTAGCCCCTGACCAAGCGCAACGCGGCAAGCCCGCCGGTGCAATCCTCACGGAAAACCCCGGCGAGCGCCGGTTTCCGCCAGCCTGATGCATGTCGCCGTGCGGGATTATCAGGCGTGGTCCCGAACAGCGTGACCGGCAATGCGGTCAGTTGCCTCACTGCCTAGGCAGCGTAAGCGTAGTCGTAATCGTTGTTGGCAATTACTGTGTTGCCGCTTTTTACGAGGCCAGCGGCGCCTCGGCCTGCCACTCCGGCTTCCACATCCACGTCGAAACCAGTGCGCCCCCGTATTCGGGTCAGGTATTTAGAATAAGTCGCTTAATCCTTCTTGGCAAGCTTAACGTATATAAAAATGTGAGAGCGGGCCTTTGAGACACATATGGTAGCGGCTGAACAGCGGATTTTCCGCCTCATATTCCGAATTTTGCAATGCGCTGTGCGCCTGGCAGGCCACCTCAACGCCATGCGAAAGCAGGGCCAGATGGGCCATCTCCTGAAAGCGGCGTTGCAGGGCCGGCTTGCGTGAAATGATTTCGCAGACCTTTTCCGTGTCGTTGTCACTGCCCTCGACCACCAGGCGACCTTCAGGCGACAGATACAAATGCAAACGCTCTTCCAGATTCAGCTTGTCGCCTTCCATCTGACCTTGCAGCAGGGCCATGAATGATTCCTGCAGGCTGTCCAGGCGTTCTTCCAACGCCTGCGAGAGCTCATTGCCGTCCCTGGCCAGGTTTTGCAGAGCGCGGGAGGCTCTGCCCGCCAGCGGGGCTGACGCGTCAGCGCCGGAATCTGACTCCACGGTCGTCGCGACAACCGAGGAAGAGCCGGACTGCATATGGATCATGCTGGCGAGGTGGTTCTGGCTGTAGGTATTCACGAACTCCTCCAGTGGAGTAATGTTTCCGGCGTATAAAGTCATTGCGATGTCTGAGCGTTGCCCTTCATGTCATCCGCGGCCGTTTTTTCCCTTATGCGTTCGTGCTTTGCCTCTAGCAAAATAGATGCCAGAAAACAGGCGGATTATTTATCATCCTTAAAAGTCTAGAAAAATTCAAAAGATATGTTAGCCCACCGGGGAAAAAAGGAGCGCGCCAGGCCTATTCTGCTTCCGGCGGCGCACTTTTGACGCGATGTCTGCGAAAGCTTTTCGCCGCAAAAGTGACAAAAAGGCCCTGTACGCGGCAAAATTTGCCAGTGTGGAGACCGTGACGGAAAAAGGGGGAATGAAGGGGAGAAAGTCAGCTTTCCAGGCTGCGCGCCACGGCTTCCCCCTGGGGGCCGCCTCCCGCCATTCTGGCCAGTTCGGCATGGCGGGCGGGACCATCCAGGGGGGCGCAGAGAGTGAATGTGGCGTCTCCGTGAACCACCTTGCGGATATGAAAGTGTTTCCGCGCCCGCGCGGCCAGTTGCGGCCAGTGCGTAATCAGCAGCATCTGGCGTTGTTCCGCCAGCGCGTTGAGTTTTTCAGCCAGTTTGTTCAGGGTAAGCCCTCCCACGCCGGCATCCACCTCATCAAAAATGTAGATGGCGCTTTCAGCGTCCTGCCGCACGCTGGTCAGGGCCAGCAGGAAGCGCGACAGTTCACCGCCCGACGCGATGCGATCCAGCGGCTGAGGCGGTTGGCCGGGGTTGGGTGCCCAAAGAATACGCGCGCGATCATCCGTGACGCCCGGCCAGAGCTCATGCGGCATGAAATCGGGAATCACCCGCACTTGTTCGGAAAAACCCAGATCACGCAGCTGGCTTTCCAGAGCATGGGCGAAATCCGTTGCGGCCGCGCGCCGCATGGGCCGGATACGCCCGACCACAGCGGACAGTCGTTCCGCCAGCGCCGTTTCCTCCTTGGCAAGACGCGACATATCCAGTGAACAGGCATCCAGAAAGGAAAGATTCTCCTCAATTTCACCGCGCAGGGCGAGAATTTCAGGCAGGGTCCGCCGCAGTCTGCGTTTGAGTTGCGCCAGAGCAAAGAGACGTTCTTCCACATCATCCATGTCCATCTCTTCGTCAGGCAGGGGAGGGCGACGCAGACGATTGCCCAGATGCGCCAGTTGTTGGCGCAGTGCGGCGACGGCATCGGCCTCTGGCGTCAGTGTGTCGTCCTCCCGGCTCATGCTGTGAATGAGCCGCTCGAACTGGCCGAGCATATCCAGCAGGCCCGGTCCGTCTTCACCGTGCAGCAGCAGCAGGGCATCTTCATAATTTTTTCGCTGATGCGCCAGCGAACGGGCTCTGGCCCGCAATTCCTCCAGATGTTCTTCCTCGCCTTCTTCAGGTGATACTTTATCTATTTCCTGCTGCTGCATTTCCAGCAGGTCACGTCTGTCCGCCAAGCTGGCCTGTTTTTCCGACAGAGCTTTGCGCTGCGCCGAAACCTGCTGCAATTGGGCAAGCAAGGCATCGCGCTCCGCCAGCAGCTCAGGCCGGGGGAACACGCCCTCCATGAGTCGGGCCTGAAAGGCAGGCTGTAAAAGCATCTGCTGATCATGCTGGCTTGTATGCGTGACCAGACGCGCGCGCAGTTCACGCAGACTTTCCTGCGAACGCAGCGCGTCATTGACATAAAAACGGCTGCGACCGCTTTCAGCCAGCAACTCGCGTCGCAAGACCATATCCTGCCCATCAAGGGTGAACAGCGCTTCCACCTGGGCCCGCTCCGCGCCAGGTCTCACCATTTCCGCGCTCAGTTTGTCGCCCAGCAGAAAACCCAGCGCCTTGAGGACAAAGCTCTTGCCCGCGCCGGTTTCGCCAGTAAGCACATTCATGCCCGGCGAAAAGTCCAGCTCCATATCCTCGATCAGGGCCAGATTGCGGATGCGCAGATATTCCAGCATGATTGCCAACAACTTAAAGTAATGGATGAATAATATTTTTGTTACAGGCCGCGTGACAAGGCGGCATGCCAACATTCTAGCAAAAGGGGCCGCTCAGGGCAAAAGGGATTACCGCCTGAGACGCGGATCCAACAGGTCGCGCAGACTTTCGCCCAGAAGATTGTAACCCAGTACAGTAATCAGAATAGCCAGCCCCGGATAAACCGAAAGCCAGGGCGCGCTTTCAATGACGGTTTTGCCTTCCATAAGCATGTTGCCCCAACTGGCCGTGGGGGGCTGCACGCCCAGCCCCAGAAAACTCAGGCTTGATTCCACAAGAATGGCCCCTGCCACGCCCAGTGTGGCTGTAATCAGCACTGGCGCGAGGGCATTGGGCAGAATGTGGCGGAACAGAATGCGCCAGGTGGGGCTTCCGGCCAGGCGGGCGGCGGCTACAAATTCGCGCTCACGCAGGCTGAGGGTTTCGGCGCGTACCAGGCGGGTCACGCCCATCCAGGAGGTCAGGCCGATGACAACCATGATATTGGTAAGGTCAGGCTCCAAAAAGGCAATGACCGCCAGAATCAGAAAAAATGAAGGAAAGCAGAGCATGATGTCCACCAGCCGCATGATGGCTTCATCCACCCAGCGCCTGAAGTAACCGCTGATCAGGCCCAGTATGGCGCCGATGCTGATGGAAATGCCCACGGCCACGAAACCTACCCAGAGGGACACGCGCCCGCCGTACAGCAGGCGTGAAAAAACGTCGCGGCCCAGACGGTCGGTGCCCAGCCAGAAGCGGGAGGAGGGCGGTTCCAGAATATGATCCAGATGCAGGGCAGTGGGCGAGTAGGGCGCAAGCAGCGGGGCGCAGAGCGCCGCCAGAGACATGCTCAGCACAATGCCCAGGCCCAGCGCAAGCATGAGGTTCTGCCCGAACAGGCATTTCAGCGTATTTCTGACGACGGCGGGGCTCATCAGTTGGATTCTCCGGCGGCACGGATGCGCGGGTCGGCCAGGCCATAACCGATGTCGGCCAGCAGATTGCCCGCCAGGGTAAGCACGGCGCCCAGCACAAGATTGCCCATGATCATGGTGTAGTCGCGGGCCATGACCGCTGTGTAAAACAACTGGCCCAGCCCGGGCAGGGCAAAAATGGATTCAATAATCACGCTGCCGCCAATAAGCCCCGGCACGGAAAGGCCCAGCAGGGTGATGACCGGCAGCAGGGCGTTACGCAGCGCGTGCCGCCGGATAATCAGAGCGGGCGGCAAACCCTTGGCCCTGGCTGTGAGGATGTAGTCCTGCCGGAGCACCTCCAGCATGCAGGCCCGCATATAACGCGACATGCCCGCCAGACCGCCGACAGTGTAAACCAGAACGGGCAGGGCCAGATGGCTGACCAGATCGCAAAATTTGCCCCAGGGGCTCAGATTGGCGTAATTCATGGAAGTCAGGCCGGAAATGGGCAGCCACTGGAGGTCAATGCCGAAAAACAGCATCAGCAGCAGGGCCAGCCAGAAAGAGGGCATGGCAAACCCCAGAAACACCAGCACGGTTACGCCGCGATCCAGCAGTGAATTTTGCCTGCATGCCGACAGGATGCCGACGGGAATGGCAATGAGCAACGTCAGCACCAGAGAGATCACATTCATGGAGACGGTCAGGGGCAGGCGTTCCAGAATCTTGTCCAGCACGGGCCGCGCGTCGGCTGACATGGAGTTGCCGAAATCAAAATGCAGCAGGCGCAGCAGCCAGTCGCCATATTGCACATACAGAGGCCGGTTCAGACCGTAAAGGGCTTCCAGACGTTGCCGCGCCGCCTCGCCGGCCAGGGGATTCAGCGTCGTCTCCATGTCCGTGGGCGAACCGGGGGCCAGGTGGATGACCCAGAAGGATATCAGGGTAATGCCCCAGAGCACCAGTAACATCCAGAGAGTTTTTCTGGCTATTCTCAGGGCGATGGCCGCAAGGCGGCCCCGACGGCTGCGGGTGGAGAAGGGCATGTGCATACGGCCAGGGGGCTGTTTATTCCGTCCGCGTCAGCCACTGACGCATATCCGTCACTTCCCGCCGCCATGCCGTTGAAAGCCGCAGCTTGAGAAAGCGGGCGTACAGCGAATCCAGCAGGCCCACGCAAACTTCCATCAGATAAAATTTTTCCAGCAGCAGGGCATCGGGGTCTTCGTCACTGTCGCCTTTGTCCAGTTTGGGAGTTTTGAGGCTGCCCAGGCCGAAATCCTCAGCCTTGAGGGTGAGCTGGAAGGCCAGCTCATCCTTTTCCAGACGGATCAGCGCCCGGCTGACCTTTTTGCCTGTGCCCAGGCCGAAGCGCGCCTCACGCAAAGGTGAAAGCGAGCCGGAAACCGAGGCCGTCTCCCTGGCGTCGCCTTCGCCGCCCTGAACCACGATGCGTTGCTCCATGGAAACGGAAAAGGGCGCGCCAGTGTTGTCCGTAAATGCGCCGGGCGCTGTGTCGCTCTGATACCAGAGCCAGGTCAGAAACTCCTGGCCCAGAATGTTGTCCGTGGATTCGCCGGAAAGAGGCATATTCATCAGAAAAATCTCCCCGCTAGACAAGCGGCGCGAATTGGGTTGCTTCAAGCTGATCCAGGCGGATGAGGCTTTCCTCATCCAGCATGGAGGCTGCCAGGTTGTATGGCGTCAGTTGCTCCAGATGCAGCTCAAAGGTTTTCAGAAACTCCTCCATGAAAAGGTCAATCATCTTGTTCTGGGTGGAGGCGAACCAGACTTCGTTTTTATCCGTGGCCCAGAGCGCGTTAAACTCGCCCGGCGCCGGCAGAAAACGCTGCCGCAGGCGCAGCATGACCTGTTCCTTGAGTTCCTTTTTGCGCTCGCGCGAGATGAATGTTTTATTTTGTTCGCGCATGCGCTCCTTTTCCTGTCGCAAAGCGAGGGCCAGATGCTTTTTGACCACCCCGGCCGGGATGCGCCGCATGTCCAGCCGCAGGGAAAAAATGACATACGCCCCTTTCTGGGGCGGCGCGGCGGCCCATTCCGAATCCAGCATATCCTCAAAGCAGACCCAGCCATGGGCCTGCATTTCGGGGATGTCATCAATGTCGCGAAAGGCAAACCGCTTGAGCCTGTCCGAAATCTGGGGCCAGAGCGCGTCAGGCACAGGGTCCAGAATACGGAAGCGCGTAAAGCTGCAAGTGCTGTTGGCAAAGCCCATGAGAACTCCTTGGGATAAACGCAAGTTCGCCTGTGTTGTACGTCAGAGCCGCCGCGTCGGCAAGCCCCGTCCTTGTCGTCAACGTATGGGGAACATGCCGCTCGCGCCTTGAGGTTCGTTTTGTGGCCCCTTCCCGGGCCCGCCATTTATCCGAGTAAATGTCCCATAATGATAATTATGTAAACTTTTATAATCGGCACTCGGTTTAGACCGGCTGATGGGCACTTGACGCGTCCCCGCTCTTCCAGCACCATGGTGCGCCACAAGGAGCCGCCATGCCGGTATCAGCATCACGACACACAAAGCTTCAGGCATGCGCGCGACGGTACGCGCAATCCGACACCGGCGTGGCCGCAAGACGCCGGGCCGCACATGCGCCACAGCAAGGCGCCGACGCCGCACCCGGCGGCGTGCGATTGAACAAGGCCATTGCCGCCGCCGGGCTGTGTTCGCGGCGCAAGGCCGATGCATTGATTTTTGCGGGCCAGGTGCTTGTCAACGGCGCTCCAGAAGCGAACCCCGCCCGACGGGTGCTGCCGGACGACCGCATTACCGTCAACGGGCGGGAGCTTGCGACAGCACAGGAATACCGCTATCTGCTGCTATACAAGCCCGTGCGGACAGTCTGCACGGTCAGTGACCCCGACGGGCGGCCCACGGTCATGGAATGCCTCCCGACCGGTTTGCGGCATCTGCGTCTGTACCCTGTGGGACGGCTGGATTATTTTTCGGAGGGTCTGCTGCTGTTGACCAACGATGGGCAACTTGCCCAGCGCCTGACTCATCCCCGTCACCATCAACCCAAAATATATGAAGTGCTGGTGCGCGGTTGCGTGTCGGAAAAGGCTCTGGCGACCATGCGCCAGGGCATGCGCCTTGCCGAGGGGCAGACCTTGCTGCCTGTGGAGGTGGAGCGAAAAACAGCGAACAGTACGAGCAACGGCAACACATTGTTGCGTATGGTGCTGCGCCAGGGGCTTAACCGTCAGATCCGCCGCATGTGCCGAGACCTGAACCTGACCATTCTGCGCCTGTGCCGTGTGGCTCAGGGGCCGCTGGATTTGGGCGAACTGACGCCCGGGCAGACACGTCAACTGACGGCACGGGAGGTGGCCGACCTCAGACGCGGCGCTGGGCTGCCCTCTTCCGCCTGACGGTCATTCTTCTCAAGCTGATGAACTTTGCTTTTTTACAAGAAAAGTCCAAAGGCAGGCCCGCACGGGCGGCTCCAGCGCAACGGCTGAAGCGCGGCGACGCTCAGCTCTTGCCGCCGCCGGAAGATTTTCCATATGAAAATGCTCTAGAATTGCTGCCGGAGACACATGATCCAGAGTACGGAGAGCATGACATGCCCGACAAACAGGCCGGGCCGTTTCCTCGCGACAAGGCTCAGCCCCATGCCCGCCAGATACCAGCATGATTCTCCGAGCATGAAGGCGACAGGGGCAAAATGAGCCTGATGCCACGGCATGCCGGCGGCGGCGTGTCCCTCGCTGTCGAGCAAGCGGCATTGCGGATCATGAAAAAAGTTCCATATCTCGCTCAGACTCAGAAAACAAAAAAACAGGCAGGCGGCGAGCCACAAAAAACGCGGCGCCTGCCCCACACGAAAACCTTGCCGCGGCGCATCGCCTGCCCGTTCATTTTTTCTCATCACTCCCCCTCTTTCAGCAGGCGGTCGAGAAAGTTTATGGCGTCTTTCTGCAGGGCGCAAAGCTGCGCTTCACCCTTGAAACTTTCGGTGTAGACCTTGCAGATGGCTTCCGTGCCTGAGGGGCGCACGGCAAACCAGCCGTCCTCGCTGACAACCTTGATGCCGCCTATGGGGGCATCGTTGCCCGGCGCGCGGGTTTGCACAGCGGTCACTGGCGAACCGCCCAGGCTTTGCATATCCACGCTTTCCGGCGTCAGCGCCTTGAGCAGCGAACGGGTGCGCTCATCGGCGGGAGCGTCCAGACGCTGGTAGACCGGCGCGCCGAGCCTGTCTGTCAGGCGCTGGTATATTTCGCTGGGCGAAGCCTGCTCCTTGGCCATGATTTCAGCGGCAAGCAGACACATCAGCGGGCCGTCCTTGTCTGTACTCCACGGCGAACCGTCAAAACAGAGGAAGGAAGCGCCGGCGCTTTCCTCGCAGCCAAGGCCGCAACGCCGGTTGAGCAGATAGGGCACAAACCATTTGAAGCCCACAGGCACTTCCACCACGGGACGGCCCAAATCCTTCCCCACCCTGTCCAGCATGGCGCTGGTCACCAAGGTCTTGCCGATGCCGCACTCGGCCGGCCATTCCGTTCGGGTGCGGAACAGATACCAGGCCGCCACCGTCAGAAAATGATTGGGATTCATCAACTCCTGGCGGGTCACAATGCCGTGGCGGTCGGAATCTGGATCGCAGGCAAAGGCGAGGTCAAAGTCATTGCGTATCTCCAGCAGGCGGCTCATGGCATAGGGCGAGGAACAATCCATGCGGATCAGGCCGTCTTTATCGCAGGGCACAAAACGAAAAGTGGGGTCCACCTCCCTGTTGACCACTGTCAGGTCAATGCCATAAGCCTCGGCAATAGGTTCCCACAGGGGCAGGCTGGCTCCGCCCAGCGGGTCCACACCCAGTTTGAGACCCGAAGCGGCAATGGCTTTCATGTCCAGCACCTTGGGCAGATCTTCCACATAGGCGCGGATAAAGTCGTATTCCTCCACCAGAGGGGAAGACAGGGCCGCGCGCAAATGCACAAGCTGCACATTGCTGTTGCCGCCGTCCAGATAGGCATTGGCGCTTTGTTCTATCCAGCCGGTAACTTCTGTTTCAGCCGGGCCGCCGTGCGGCGGATTGTATTTGAAGCCGCCGTCGCGTGGCGGATTGTGCGACGGCGTAATGATGATGCCGTCGGCCAGGCCGCCGCTTTGCCTGGCGTTCCAGCGCAGAATGGCATGCGAAACGGCGGGCGTGGCGGTAAAGGCCCCATCCTTGGCGATGCGCACGCTGACGCCGTTGGCGACCAGCACTTCCAGGGCGGAGCGGAAGGCGGCCTCGGACAGGGCGTGCGTATCCCCGCCCAGAAAAAGCGGACCATCAATTCTCTTGGCCTTGCGGTAATCGCAGACGGCCTGGGTGATGGCGTAAATATGCTCCTCGTTAAAGGTATGCAGCACAGACGAGCCACGATGCCCGGAAGTGCCAAACGATACCCGCTGGGCCGCAATTTCGGGATTGGGAAACTCTGTGTAATAGGCGCTCATCAGCGAAGGGATGCGTTCCAGTTTTTCAGGGGCAGGCAGATGCCCCGCATCACAATGGACGACGGCCATAGAGAACCTCCAGCGTAGATGATTGCAGTCTACGACGGAACAGGCCGCGCCGCAATCCCCGGATAGATGTTCAGCGCGTTGCCAGATTGTGAAAAAAACGCCGGTGTCGCTCCCATTGCGGGCCACACAGCTCACTGGCAATCATGCCGAAAGCCGTGCGGACAAAATTCCGGCGCAGGTCTGCTTGCGCAAGCCGCGCTTTTTGCGCCGAGGCCGCAATCAACTGACGACAGTATTCCGCCAGGCGTTGCGACCGCACCAGACTGCTATGCCGTTGCGCCACAAGGCTGCGTCCGTTTTCGGCGATTTCCGCCAGTTGCCGGGGTCTGGCGAGATAGGCGGACGCGATGCGGGCTGCTTCGGCAGCATTGTTCCTTGTGTAAAGGGGCAGAATGTTTTCACCCGGTGTGAACAATGCGTCCAGACCGTTAGCGCACCGCTCCATAAGCAGGGCCGAGCCGCAGCCCATAGCTTCAAAACAACGAAAATTGACTTCAGAAAAGGCGGTCTGATTGAGCACAATACGGCTGCGCCGAAAGACGGGGAAAAAGTCGCCCGAACGCATTACCAAGGGCTGCAAGGCGCGAAAATTTTGTAAAAAAGTCGCTCTTTCGGGATTATTTTTATGCCCCAGTGTGCCCACAAAAGCCACCGGAATATCGCGCATCTCAAAAGAGGCGGCCGCATCCACAACCCGGCAGAACAGGGGGAACCACTGTGCGGGCATGCCCTCATCACTGAACAGCGACAGAAAATCTTTCTGGGCCGCAAGCACCAGATCAAAACCCCGCGCGTACGCCAGATGCCAGGGGTTGCAATATGTGTCTATGGAATAGTAGATGGAAGGACATGACGCGGATTCCGGGTCAATCAGCGACGGAAGGTTGCCGTCATCGGCATAAAACAGAACATCAGGGGTAAAACCCAGCCCCGCTGCCTCTTCAAGCAGCTTGCGCACGGTTTTTGGATGCGACAGGGCAATATCCGCATCATGCTCCGAACAGACGGATATGACGGCATGGCCAAGCTGACGCAGCGACTGCGTCAGATATTGACCGCCCACAGAGAGAATGCGCAGCTTCATTTTCAATAATGAAAAGGGCCGTCCCCGAAGGGACAGCCCAGGTCGTCTCCAGAATAGTGTTTACTTGCCAAGAGGCACCGTGCGGAAATAGACGTCTCCGCGCCGTTCGATTTGCAGCATGACCGCCCCGCGCTTCACGCCCTCTTCCTTGACTATCCTGGAAAGGGCTTCACCGCTGTTCACAGGTTTCAGATTGGCCTTGAGAATCACGTCGCCGGGGCGCAGGTCAGCCTCTGCGGCGGGCTTGTCGGGGGCGACATCCACAATCATCAGTCCCTCATCCTTGTTGAGCTTCAGCTCACGCCGCTCCTCAGCCCTGAGGGGGCGCACCGAAAGACCTAGCAAGCCTTCGTCCTGCTGCTTCTGCCCCATGCCGGGCCGCCCATCGTTCTGGCCGCTCTTGCGTTCGCCCAGAGTGACCTTAAGGTCGAAACTCTTGCCGTCTCGCCAGACAGTCAGCACGGCGACGCTGCCGGGGGCCTTGTCGGCAATGGCTCGCAGCAGGGCTGAAGCGTCTTCAATGTCTTTCTTGTTCACGGCAATGATGATATCGCCATCCTGCATGCCGGCCCTGGCAGCGGGCTCATTTTCCATGACGCTGCCTACCAGCGCCCCCCGGGGCTCCTTCATGCCCAGAGCCTTGGCGGTATTTTCATCCACATCCTGGATGCTCACGCCGATCCAGCCGCGGCTGACCTTTTTGCCGCTCTTGATCTGGTCAATGATCTTGGCGGCCATATTGCTGGGAATGGCAAAGCCGATGCCCTGCCCGCTGGCAATGATGGCCGTGTTGATGCCCACCACCTGACCGGCCATATTCAGCAGCGGGCCGCCGCTGTTGCCGGGATTGATGGAGGCGTCCGTCTGAAGGAAGTTGTCAAACGGCCCGGAGCGGATGTTGCGACCTTTGGCCGAAAGAATGCCGGCGGTCACCGTGTGATCCAGGCCAAAGGGGTTGCCGATGGCCAGCAGCCATTCGCCCACCTTGAGCGTGTCGGAGTCGCCAAAACTCAGGAACGGCAGTGATTTTTTAGCCTCCACCTTCAGCAGGGCCAGGTCGGTTTCCTCATCGGAACCGATCAGCTTGGCCTTGAGGGTTTCGCTTTTGCCGCTATTCTCATCCAGAGTGACATGTATCACATCAGCGTCGGCCACCACATGGTTGTTGGTCACAATATAGCCGTCAGCAGACACCAGAAAGCCAGAGCCCAGCGATTTCTGCTTCTGCTGGGGGCGTTTGCCGCCGCGGCTCTTGCCGCCGCCGAACTGGTCAAAAAATTTTTCAAAACCTGGCGGCATATTTCGGAACATTTCGCCGAAGAAATCTTCAGGCCCGCCCCCGGAGGTCTTGCGCTCCGTACCGATATTGACCACAGCCGGGCCGCTTTGTGCCGCCAGCTTGCTGAAGTCGGGCAAATCCGCCGCCTGCGAAAGCTGGGCCGAAGCCAGAAAGCTCACGGCCAGCATGGCGGCGAGGCATTTTTTCAGAATCATGGAACCACTCCTCATTACTTATTTTGCAGAGCTTTCTGCAAAGCCTGTGCCATAATGCCCATTCCACTGCCGGCAGAGGATGCGCCGACCGCGGCATGCTGTTTCCAGGCGGTATCGTCGGCGGTTGAGGCCGCCTCGGAACCTTCCGGCGCCAGACTGATGCGCCGGGCGGCACTGTCCAGATTATGAACAACCAGAGTCACACTGTCGCCCTTGTCCAGCTTGCTGAACTGAGCCGCATTTTTGGCGTTTTTGATCACGCCGGCGGGCAGCAGGCCCGTGATGCCGGGAGCCAGACACACAAACAGACCGTACTGGGTGCGGCTTTCAATCGTGCCGCTTACTGTGGAGCCGACGGCGAAACGCTGAGCGGCATCCTGCCAGGGGTCGCCTTCGGCGTCGCGCAGGCTCAGGGCAATGCGCCGGGTTTCAGCATTGATATCCTTGATTTTGACGGAAACCGTCTCGCCCGCGCCGAGCACCTCCTCAGGCTTGTTGACCCGCTTGCTCCATGACATCTCGGAAATATGAATCAGGCCCTCCACTCCGGGCCGCAGTTCAACGAACGCGCCGAAGGGGGCCAGGCGCACCACCCTGCCCTGCACCACGTCACCCGTGTTCAGACGCGCGGGCGCGTCCTGCCAGGGATCGCCCTCGGCCTGCTTGCGCGAAAGGGAAATGCGTACCTGACCTTTGTCGTTTTTATTGATGCCGAGCACCTTGACCCGAACCATATCGCCGGGAGACACGGCTTCGTCCGCTGACCCCACACGAGACCAGGACAGCTCGGAAAGATGAATCATGCCTTCAACAGCCGGCACCAGCTCCATGAACGCGCCGAAGGGGGCCAGACGGGTGATCCGCCCCTCAACGGTATCGCCTTCTTTGAGGCTTTCCAGCAGCTTGTCCAGATTTTCCTGGCGCTCGCGATCCAGCAACGCGCGGCGTGATACCACGATATTGCGGCCCCGGTTTTCCACTCGGATGATCAGGAACTGCATACCCCGGCCCACCATGGAATCAGCGTCGCCTGACGCGGCCTCCATCTGGCTGCCGGGACAAAAGGCGGTTTTGCCCAGCACTTCCACCGTGTAACCGCCTTTACACACGGCGGTTACACGCCCGTCCACCGGCAGAGCGGCGTCGCGCGCCTCTTCCAGGGCGGCCACGCCACTGCCGCTCATGGAGCGGGAAAGACGGATTTCCTGCGGAGACACGGCAATGACCCAGGCTTCCACGCTGTCGCCGGGGGCCACGCTTTCCTTGCCTTCGGCATCCATAATATCTTTGCGATCCATGATGCCGTCCACCTTGATGCCCACATCCACAAAGACGCTGTCTCCGGTAATGGCAATGACGACGCCGCTGACCTTCTGGCCCGGCTGCAAGCGACCGGAAGAAGCGCCATGGGCCGCCAGCATGGCGGCAAAGTCTTCAGAGCCTTCTTCCTGTGCGGGCTTTTCCGTTTTTACCTCAGTCATATCTCCTGCTCCTTCAAACTGGGCGTTTTATTCAAGTCGGAAATCATAGCTCATCCTTTTACAGAAGACAATGAAAACGCCGGTCGCTTTGGGGACGGATCGCAGCCCGCATGTATGGGCGCCCGTGCAGCGCATGCCTATGGTTAAAATTTATACATTGTATACTTTTTATACGGGAAAACGCATAAATTCCTCTTTGCCAGGCGGCATTTTTTCTGCGGATGGACGAGAATTGAGAGTATTGCCAAAAGAATAATAAAATATCTTCTCTCTGCCCGTTCACATGGAATCTGGCAGAGAGAAGATATTTTATTATTCTTTTGGCAATACTCTCCGTATTTTTAATGAGGTCTGAGCCTAGCGTTCGCGCAGGGCATTCTGCCTTGCTTTCAGAATGGGCTTGAGCAGATAGTCAAGTACGGTTTTTTTGCCGATAAGAATATCCGTCGTGACCATCATCCCCGGAATGATGGGCAGGATTTCGCCGTTGTGCTCAATGGCCGTCTTCTGCGTGCGCACTTTGACAAGATAGTGAAAATCACCCTTTTTGTCCTCAATGGTATCCGCGCTGACGGATTCCAGCTTGCCTTCAAGGCCGCCGTAAATGGAAAAGGACATGATTCGGGACAAGCGACTTTCCGCTTCCGCCGTCGCCACACGCGCCCCGGTAATCATCGCTTCCGGTCTGGTGGGCGGCAAGGCCACATGGAAAGTCGAGTTCCCCCTGATTGTTTCCTACGAATCCAGCCAGGGCGTGGAAAGCACGCAAAAACTCCTTGCCACTGTCCTTGTCTGCCGTGCGTCCACGGCAAAGACGCCGCGCGGCGTGGTCATTCAGCAAGTCGTACTCAAGAGGGATGCGTAATGCTTGATATACTTGTCAACGGCGTGGATCGCGGCATCCGCGCTCTCTCGGAAGCGTTCGCCGGGCCGGTTCACAGTTACTGTCGTCTTGAAACCGTGGATAACGGCGTACTCGTGGCCGATGACGGAAGCCTCGTCAGCCTTCTTCATCTGGAAGGCTCGCTGAAGCATGTGGGGGTGGAAGAATACGCGGCCATCGTCTCCGGCCTGACGGAAAAGCTCCAGGCCACGCTTTCCAAACCGGGGCACGCCCTTCAGGTGGTCTTTGAATATGACCCGGAAAGCAGCGGAGAACGAATTGCCGAGCTTCTTGAGCCGTCGCGCCTGACGGCACACAACCTCGGCCTGCATATCGGCCCGCTGCTGGAAGATTGGGGCCATGCCCTGCAACGTTACTGCGCTCTGGAAACATGCTGGATTGTGCTGTGGACGCGGCCCGCCGTGCTGCCCGACACCCTGCGGAAGACGGCGCTGAAGGAACGCGACGCGGCCATGTCCAAAATGCCCACACTTGCGGGTTGTCAGCAGATTGCCCGTGCCGTCGCCGCCCTGCATGACGCG
Organism: Desulfovibrio sp. SGI.169; assembly: GCF_050313595.1. Lineage (NCBI taxonomy): Bacteria > Pseudomonadati > Thermodesulfobacteriota > Desulfovibrionia > Desulfovibrionales > Desulfovibrionaceae > Desulfovibrio > Desulfovibrio sp. SGI.169. The sequence continues at coordinate 15,018 of NZ_JBNPLS010000011.1, forward strand.
CACAATGGCTTTCTTACTGGTGTTCTTGATGCCTTCCGGCAGGCGGATTTGCTGGCCTGGCCGCTCACGGCGCATGACGCCCTGCGTGACATTCGCCTGTGCATCGCGCCGGAGTTCACCAACCGGGCATGGCGGGCGCTTGTGCCCGGCGATCCCCTGCCGCTCCGTCTGCCTGACCCGGACACAGGCAAAAGAGAGGAATTGCATAACGTCCTGTACCCGTACTTCAGAACGCAGCTCTGGCCGCGCGAGGGGAACATGGTGTCGCGGAGCGCAATCCGAATAGGCGAGCGCATCTATGGGCCGCTGATTATGACGCTCATGCCGCAGACGCCCAAACCCTTCCAGGACTTTTTCCGCGTTCTGGCGCGACGGGACGAGCGTTTGCCGTACCGCATGTCCTTCCTGCTGGAAAACGGCGGCCTGAACATGGGCCTCAAGCCGTTGCTGGCCGCGATTCTGGCGTTCACCAATGCGGACAACAAACGCTTCAACAACGCCGTGGAAGCATTGCGGGCGCTGGATTTGGAAGGCGTGTGCTGCGTGAAGTTCCGTATCTGCCTCTGCACCTGGGCCTGTGTACGGGAAAATGAACAGGACGCTCATCTTCTGCTCAGACGACGGGTGGCGGAACTCTCCAAAGCTGTTCAGGGATGGGGAACGTGTGATGTGACGGAAGCTCTTGGCGACCCGCTGCTCGGCGTTACCGCGACACTGCCCGGCCTGATGCCGTCCAGTCCGGCCCCGGTTACCGCCGCGCCGCTTCAGGATGCCATCGGCATGTGGCCGCTGCGCTCGGCTTCACCCTGGAAAGAAGGAAGCCTTCTGTTCCGCACTCAGGACGGTAAAGTCATGCCGTTCGCGCCGAACTCGTCGGAACAGGCCGCGTGGATCGATCTGGGCGTCGCTCCGATGGGCGGCGGGAAGTCGGTTTTCCTGAACGCCATGAACTTCGCCTTTGTCACGCAGGCCGGGCTGTCCCGCCTGCCGTGGCTGTCCATCGTGGACGTGGGGCCGTCTTCTTCCGGCCTGATTACCCTGCTGCGGGAAAACCTGCCCGAAGGGAAAAAGCACCTTGCCGCCTATCACCGGCTCAGGATGACGCCGGACTATGCCGTCAATCCCTTTGACACGCCGTTGGGGTGCCGCAAGCCGCTGCCCTCGCACAAGGCGTTTCTGGTCAACCTGTTGTCGCTGCTGGCCACGCCCCTGGATGTCACGGCTCCGGCGGACGGCGTGCCGGGTCTGATAGGCCGGGCCATTGACCTTGCCTACGAGGAACTCTCGGACGGCAATCATCCCCGGCTCTATCAGCCCAATGTGTTGCCGGAACTGCATGAACTCATTGTCCATGAAGGCATCAGACGCGACGCTTCCACCTCCTGGTGGGAAGTGGTCGATGGGCTTTTTGAGCGGGGGTATGTGCATGAGGCATTGCAGGCGCAGAGATACGCCGTACCCCTGCTGGCCGATGTGGGGGCGCAGATTCGGCAGAACAAGGGCATCCAGAACACCTATGAGGAACACACCATCAACAATGTCTGGCGCTCTCTGCTGGATGCCATTGAAGCGTATGTCATCCTGAAGGAACCTACCCGGTTCGATTTGGGCGACGCGCAGATCGTCAGTCTCGACCTGGACGAAGTGGCTCCGCGAGGAGGAGCCACGGCGGACAGACAGTCGGCGGTCATGTATATGCTGGCGCGACACGTTCTTGGTTCGCGCTTCTTTTTGATGCCCGCCGATGTGCAGCTCATGCCCGAATACTATCAGGACTACCATGCCGGACGCATTGAGGCCATCCGGGAAGACCCCAAAAGATTGTGCTACGACGAGGCTCACCGTGTAACCAACAACGTCTCGGTGGCGGGCCAGCTTCAGGCCGACATGACCACAATGGCGCGGGAATCACGCAAGTGGAACCTGTCCATCGGGCTGTACACGCAGTCCATTGACGACATTCCCAAAATCATCACGGACGAACTTGCCACAACCGTGGTCATTCTCGGTTCCGGAACCGAGAAAAGCATCGACAATCTCTCGGAACGCTTCGGCCTGAACGGGGCCTGCCGTCATGCGCTCTCGCGCCTGGGCAAACCCGGCAAGGCCGGTTCCAATCTCATTGCCCTGTTCAGAACAGGTTCGGGCATGTCCCAGCTTGTCCTCAGTCTGACCATAGGCCCTCAATCTCTCTGGGCCTTTTCCACCACCACGGAAGACGTGGCTATCCGCAACAATCTCTATCAGCGCCTGGGGCCGTCCGAAACCCTGCGGCGTCTGGCCGCACGTTTTCCGGGCGGTTCGGCCAAGGCCGAAGTGGAAAGACGCAGGCGCAACGTCGAAGACCAGAGCGACGCCGATGGGGAAGTCGTCAACGTCATTCTGGAAATTGCCAACGAAATAGCGAGGGAACTATGAAAAAAGTTCTTTTGGCTTTGCTGATAACGGCTTTTCCGGCTCAGGTCTGGGCTGGAGGCTGCGGATGCGGCTCTGTCAGAGCCATCGTCACAGCGGCGAAATCCGAAACCATTCAGGCGGTAAACGCCTATACTGCTGCGGAAGCTCAGGCCATCCGTTCGGAAATCCTGCTGGCGGCGCAGAACATCATCGGCACCATCAAGACGGAATCCGCCACCATCGTGCGGGCGCTGATCGCCCTCAAGGAGAGCAATGCCGCCACGCTCAAGGGACAGGCCGTGGCGGGCGAGGCCATGAAAACCGAAGATATGTACGGCAAGGCCGCACAGCCCGCCGGGCTGTGCGGAAGCAGTTCCCTGGGCGCGGGCATCCAGCTCGGCGCTCAGGCCGGACGGGAAATCCACGCGGCCATGCGCGAGAAGCAGCTTGAACACGCCCATACGCCCAAAAAGCCGGTGGAATTTCTTCAGCGTGTGCTGGCCGAGGATCAGCCCTCCGAACGGGAAAGTCTGGACGCGCTTTTTCCGCTGCAAAGTACATTGACCGAGGATCAGGTGGCGCAGGCCCATGAAGCCGTCAAGACACTGGCCAATCCCCGCCCGTTGCCGGTGGTGACGGAGGAGCAGAAGGAAACGCCCGCCGGACAGACCTATGCGGCGGCGCGGAAAATCCATGAGGAACGGATAGCCGCCGTCATGGAGTCACTGAACAACCATGTGGTGTACCACGCGCCCACGCTGCCGGAAGATGTCACCACCTGGGCGGAAAACCAGTGGTCGGAAGCGGGCGGGAGCGGTACGCCGCCCGGAATTGTGGACGGCAAGCTCTCGGAGGCCGGGCTGTACAGGCTCCTCTCGCAGATGCGCGTCGGCAATCCCAACTGGTTCGCGCAAATAGCCACAGCAACGGATACGGGGCTTTTGCGGGAGCTGGTCATCATGCAGGCGTTCCAGATGGAGCTGACGCGCAAGAATACGGATTTGCTCGACAGGCTGACCGTCATTGCCTCGCTGGACTTTCTTACCCGTATGGAAGGCACGACAGGCAGGGAAATGGATGACCTCTACACGCGCATGGTCGGCGCTCAACAGTAGGGGGAGAGCTGTATGGCAACAGACCTTCCCGCGACTTCGGAAGTCCTGCTCCCGACCGATGCCAGCAAGCATATTCTGGACACTTTTCTCGGCCAGGGCTGGGATAGCTGGGGCGCGAGCCTTGGCGGCAGTCAGGCTTCCGAACTGATGCTTGAAATGTTCAGCGCCTTCAACCTGATTGCGCTGGCTGTGGTGTCGGCCCTGTTCATCTGGGTGCTGGCCGTTGCCGTGGCCGGGACGGCCCACGAAGGCACTCCTTTCGGAAAGCGTTTCAGCTCGCTGTGGATGCCGCTGCGTTTTGTGGGCGCAATGGGGGCATTGGCTCCCATTTTCAAGGGACTGTCGCTCTTTCAGGTGGCGATTCTGGCCTGCATCGGCTTTTCCATCAACCTCGGCAACTACGTCTGGGAGCTGGGTACGGACTATTTTGTGGAGCATGGTGGGCAGCTTTCTCCCCAGGCTCCGGATCAGAACGTCACTCAGTATGCGTCCATCACCAACGGCGCTCTGGAATCGCTGACACTCCAGTATTACCTGAACGAACGGCGCGGTCTGAACATCACGCCGGGCGGGGAATGGAAATACAGCGGCAACTGGTTCCGCTCCGGGGGCGAATACAGATTCATCTTCAACGGCAACGCGGGAAGCATCACGGTTTCCTGCGTGGACGAAAGTGACGCCCTGTGCCGGGGAAAGGTCAATGCCGTGGGCACGGCCATTTCCGCGCTCTCACCTCTGGCGCAACAGCTTGCCGATCCCGATACTCCGGCTTCCTCCATCGAGCCTCGCGCCCTGTACGATGCGGCCAATCAGGTCAACACGACCATCCTTTCCGGTCTGCAAAGCTACGCGCAACAGGGACAGCTTCAGGGCAAGCTCAACGAGTTCAGGGAAAATGCCGCGCAATACGGCTGGTTTGCGGCAGGTTCGTCCTACTGGTCTATCGCCTGGATCAATCAGGAAGTCCGGGAAGCCATGTACTCCGGCATTGCCTACAGCCCGCACGAGTACACGGTATCGGAACTCCATGCCCTGATGCACGGCCTGCGGGACTATGAAGCGGCCAAAGAGCGTGTGGCCAACTATATCAAGACCGCCTACGCCAGCCGGAGGGGGATTTCCGACACCACGGCCACGCCGTCCGTTACGGACGAAGGCCGGGCCTTTGATGAAATCCGCAACTGGCTGCGGGCAACGCTGAATCAGCTCGTGGCCGGGAACATCCTGCCCATAGCCGTTGAAAAGCTCTCCAGCCAGGACCCGATCATGGCGGTGTCCGATGTCGGGGACTATCTCATCGGCACGGCCTGGGGCCTTGCCTCGGCGCTCGGCGTGGTGGATGTGGCACACTCGATGGGCAAGGCACTGTCCTTTGTGGGCAAGGCCATTCCCAATCTGGACAAATACATTTCCTTTGTCCTGTTCACGGTCTTTCTGCCTCTCCTGCTCTACGGGCTGGCGCTGGCCTACTACTTGCCCGCCATTCCCTTCATCCGCTGGATTTCCGCGCTTGTCGGCTGGATCATTCTGGTGGTGGAAGCTCTTGTGGCCGCGCCGCTCTGGCTCTGCGCCCATGCCCTGCCCGAAGGGGACGGCGCTGCGGGCCAGCACGGCAAACGGGGCTACTTCCTTCTGCTCGGCATTCTCATCCGCCCGCCGCTCATGGTCTGCGGATTCTTCGCCGCTGTCATCCTCATGAACGTGGTGGGCAGGCTGCTCGGCGCGGGCTTCGAGCTGTTTGTCGGCGGAACCATGCAGACCAAGGTTATCGGCATTACCGGCACGTTCTCCATGCTCGTCATCCTCGGCATCGTGGTCATCATGACGGCCAACAAGTTTTTCAGCCTCATCCACTACCTGCCCGAACACGTTACCAACTGGATAGGCCAGCAGTTCCACGCCCTTGGCGAGAAGGAAGACCAGGCAGGTGTGAAAAACGTCTTTGTCGGTTCCACCAATGCGGTTTCCTCCGGCGCTCATGGAGCGCGGGAACTGCGCGGCGACATTTCACGGCAATGGAACAACCCCGGCGCGGGCAACGCCCGGACTTCAACGCCGCAGGCCCCTGCGTCCAGCCCCAGGCCGGGACTGACGCAACAGAATTTCAGGAGCTGATATGGATATTTTCGACAAGGAAAAAACCGTCATCAGTTGCTTTGACCTGACCGGCAACATGGTGCGCCCCTGGGCGGAAGCGGGATACCTCTGTTACTGCGTCGATATACAGCATCCGCAGGGAGAAACGAGACAGGGAAACATTATCCGTGTCGGCGCGGACATGCGCGACTGGCTGCCGCCGTTCCGCCCCATCATCTTTGCCGCCTTCTTCCCGCCCTGCACGGATGTGGCCGTTTCCGGGGCACGGTGGTTCAGGGACAAGGGGCTGTTCGCGCTGTTCCAGTCCATACGCCTGTTCTACGCTTCCATCCGCCTCGCGGAATGGACACATGCGCCGTACCTCATCGAAAACCCCGTCTCCACCATCTCCACTTACTGGCGCAAGCCTGATTTCACCTTCGATCCCTGTGATTACGCGGGCTATCCGGGCGGTGAAAACGACCTGTACACCAAGAAAACCTGCCTCTGGACAGGGGGCGGCTTCATTATGCCGCCACCCAAACGGCTTGAGCCGGTACAGGGCAGCAGGATGCACCGGCTTCCTCCTTCACCGGAAAGAGCGAACCTCCGCAGCGCCACGCCGATGGGCTTTGCCCGCGCGGTGTTTGAGGCGAACTGTCCCGGCTGGAGGTCGGCATGAAAACGCCCGTTTCCCTTTCAAGTGTTCTGGCTCTCGCCGGTGAATCCCGTCAGCACCTGACGGAACTCCGTTCCGGTTTCCGTTCCCGGCTGGCCGCGTTCCGGCGGAACCGCGCGGCCTCGGAACAGGCCGCGCTGGAAGAAGATTTCTCCCTTGTTCTTGCGGCCTGGGGTATTGCCGACGCGGATATTCCCGGCGTCATCTCGGCCTTGCGCCTGCGCCTGCCGGTGTTCGCCGTTCCGATGCTGGCCTGCCTCATTACGGCGGCATGGTCGCACAGTCCGGTTTCCTTCCTGTCATTGGCCTGCGTTGCACCGCCCTGTCTGCTCGGCATGGTCACGACGCTCTGGCGCATTTCCATTTTGCGTCACCGTCGCTTTACGCCGCTGTGCCGCTGGTTGTTGCGTTTCCGCAAACGCCCGTAGCGGGCGGGGTGTGTCTCTCTTAACCTCAATTATGAAGGAGTAGCTTCGTGTTTCCCAGAACCCTATTGATACTGTCCTGTCTGGCTCTTGCGGCCTGCGCGGAGAAAACCACGCCTCCGGTTCCTCATGAAGTCGATTTCGTATCAGCTACGCTTGGACAGGCTGCGGAGCAGGCCCACGGCGAACTCGCCATGCTCGCCAGACTGCGCGGGCAGGGTATGCAGCCCTTGCTGCCGCCCGCCGCTCCTTCTCTGGCGCAGCCCGTTTCCCTTGCCTGGACTGGCGAAGCGTCCGGGGCGCTCAAGGAAATCTGCCTGCAACTCGGCTACCGTTATAAAGAGGCGGGGACTCCTTCCGCGCAGGCTTTGACGGTCGTGGTGCGCGGTTTGAACCGTCCGGCGCATGAACTGCTGGAAGACATCGCATGGCAGATTCAGCCGCAAGCCGTAGTGCGCGTCGATTCCGTCAACCGGGTACTGACACTGGCCAGAACTTCCGGCGCGGAGGCACGGTCATGAAAGCTCCCGCCATCCTTCTCCCCAAAGAGCCGTTACCTGATTTGCATGAGGCTCCCATCCACATGGGAAGTTATCAAAAAGGATTTCGGGAAGGTTTTCAAGACGGCTTTGCCGCCGCCGACTTGTCCACGCCCGGCGTCGTTCTTTGTGGAAGCGGTATCCTGGCATTGCTGATTGCCTGCATCGTGGTCATGCGTCACGCCTCGCGCGTGGTGAACATCCTTTGTCAGCGTTTTCAGCAGGTTGAACTGTCCTCAAAAAACGCATCACAAAAGCTGGCTGTACTTGTTTTGCCGTTTCTGCTCTGCGCCAGTCTGACCGGCTGTGCCGTCAGACAAGGTGAAGTCGTCAATCCCGCGCCCGTGTCGCCGGAAATAGCCAATGCGCCGAAGCCTGCCGATGGTATAACCAAAGAAGGAGCCTTCACTCCCTATGACGCCTCGTACCGGGAAGACGGTTCCGGGCAGTACCTTGCCGTCCATATTCCCGCAGACCCGGCCTCCGGGCCGCGTCACGGCGATCCCGCCGAACTTGCGGGACTGCTGGAAATGACAGGTACGGCGACCGGCAAAGAGAAAACCGCCGTTCAGCTTATGCGCCCCAAAGCCATCCGGGAAGCGGCGCGGCTTGTCACCTTCCAGACAGCCATGTCCTGGCGTTACGGCCAGCTTGTGACGGAAACGGAACGCTACAGCGCCATTATGGATACGGCTTTCAACTTTGCGCCCCTCATGCTCACTCAGGATGAAGCCCTGATTATGCCGCCCCTGATCACGCGGGCGGGAGCATCCATGCGCATTGAAGATAACGCCACGGCCACGGCGGCGAAAACCACCTATGAACTGCTGGAACCGGCCAGGTACATCGCTGTTGTGCCCAACTGGCGGGAGTTTCTCATGGCCGACGACTTCCCCGAACCGGAACAGCCCAATCCCGCCGTGCTGCCGAAAAACGCGGAGGAACGCGCCATCTGGCGAACCGCCGTGCGCGAAGCCTGGGAACAGGGGCTGGTCGAAGCCGACCAGCTCTATGCCGACAATGTGTCCCGCATGGCGCGGAGTTATCGCGGCGTCATGCTCTATCACCTGCTCACCGCCCAACATCTCATGAGCCGGGTCAATACCGCGTCCGCCGACCTGGGGACGCGCCGATCCGACAACGGCAACAAGCTGAACATCGGCCAGAAGGTCTACCGGATTACCGCGCCTTCCGCGTTCACGGTCGCGCCCGCCGCGTCCCGGAAGAAAGGAGGAAAATAGCATGGGGCCAGCGATTTCTACCCGCATGAACCCCGTATCCGCTGGACGCATACGGAACTCAACGATCTGCTGCTCTGGGGAACTCATTGCGGCATGTCCGACCTCAATCTGCGCTCCGGTCTGCCCGCATGGATGAGGTTGAACGGCTTATGGCGGAAGGTCACGCAACGACCTATCACCACGGACGAATTATTGGCCGCGCTGGAACGGCTGACCAAAAACAACTCCGTATCCGCGCTCATCAAATCCGGCCAATCGGATTATGACTTTGCCCACGAAATCGAAGAATCGCGCGGTGTGCGCCGCCGTTTTCGCGGCAACGCCACGCCGGTGGCGGACGGGTATTCAACCGGCGTCAAGATTGTCTTCCGTACCATTCCCTCCATGCCGCCCGCACTGGAAGACCTGCATGTGGAACAGGACATCCTTGACCACGCCATGCCGTCCAACGGTCTGGTGCTGGTCACGGGCGTCATGGGGTCGGGCAAGTCCACGCTGCTGGCCGCCATTCTGCGGCGCGTCATCGAAAGCGGCGGGCGCAATGTCAGCACCTACGAAGCGCCCATCGAGTTCGATTTCGATGCCGTGCCCAATCCCGGCGGGCCTGTTTCACAAAGCACGATTCCCGAACACCTGAAATCGTTTCTGACGGCCACGCGCAACTCCACGCGCACGGCTCCGGACGTGGTGCTTATCGGGGAAAGCCGCGATCCCGATACCCTGCGGGGCATGATGGAAAGCGCGGAAATCGGCGTGGCCGCCTATTCCACCGTGCATACCCGCTCCGTGCCGGAAACCTTGAGCCGTATCATCAACGTCTTTCCCTTCGCGGAACGACTGCAAGTTGCAGCCACGCTGCTTTCCAGCCTGCGGCTGGTCATCTCGCAGCGTCTGCTTCCCCTGCCGGACAACAACGGACGTATCGCCCTGCGCGAATATCTGGCCTTTACGCCGGAAATCCGGGAAACGCTGCTGGAAACTCCGCTGGAACGTCTGATTCTGAAAACCGAAAACCTGCTGGCCGCTTCCGGTCAGCGGATTCAGGACGCCGCCCAAACCGCCTACAAGAACGGAAACATCGCCAGGGACAGCTATCTGGCGATTCTGGCCGAACGCAAACACAGGAAAGGAACCGATTATGGCGCAACAGCATAACGACAACATACCGTATTACGAAATCTTCAGCATCAGGGAATACGTCAGGGAAGGAGAGACAAAATCCTCCTGGCTGCGTATCGGCGCGGGCTTCAAGAACAGGGATGATTCCTTCGGACTGATCTTTCAGGCCATGCCTCTGCCCGATCCCAAATCCGGCCTGCTCCGTCTGTACATGCGTCCGTTCCGTCCCGAATCGGAACAGGATGTCGCTCAGGGGGAAGACGCCTTCTATCTGGAGATCGACCCGCTCATGGGCGCTCCGCTGGAGGAGCTGTGATGAAACATCCCGCGAATGTGGTTTCCCTCTCCGGCGGAAAGGACAGTACGGCCATGCTGCTCATGCTCCTCGAACGCGGCGAACCCGTGGCCGATGTCGTGTTTTTCGACACAGGCTGGGAATTTCCCGAAATGTACGAATATCTGGAAAAACTCGAAGCCTTCACCGGTCTGAAAATCACGCGCCTGCGTCCCAGGATGCCGATTGGCGTGGAAACGGATAAGTCGCCCTTTGACTGGATGTTTTCTGAATATCCGGTGGCCAGGCGGGGAACACGTCAGGTGCATATGATTGGCCGGGGCTGGCCCAACGCGCCCATTCGCTGGTGTACGGGCCGCAAACGGGATGCGCTTCACGCGCATTTTCTGGCGCTCACCCACCGGAGTGGCCTTGAACTCCCCCTGCGGCAGTGTATCGGATTCGCCGCCGACGAACGGCATCGACTGGACGGCGTGACAAAAAAGAACAGCGCCTGGTGCGTACAACGGTATCCGCTGGTGGAATGGGGCGTCACAGAGGCCGACGCGCTGGCTTACTGCTACAAACGCGGCTTCACCTGGGGAGGTTTGTACCATTTCTTCAGTCGCGTCAGTTGCTTCTGCTGTCCGTTGCAACCTCTTGATGAACTGCGGACACTTCGCGGTTACTTCCCTGACCTGTGGCAACGGATGCTCGTCATGGAATCCTGGCTGCCGGAAAACAGACGGCGTTTCAAGGATTCCAGCGTCTCCGCGCTGGATGCCCGCTTTGCGGAGGAGGCGGATAATGGCTGACGTTCTCTGGCGCGACACCGCGCTCACCCCCAAAATCTTCATTCTGGACGCCCGCGCCGTCTTTCCTCTGGCCCTCTGGCTCTTTCATTGGGCCTGGTGGACGGCTGGGCTAGCGCTTGCCGCCATTGTCGCGCTCTATCTGGTGCAACGCACCGGCATGACTCCCGTCGCCTGCTTCCGCTCCATCCGCGTGGCCTGCATGGGACGGAGACGCGAAACGCGAAACACTGAAAGCCAGTGGCGCAAACGCTGCCGCTGGTGACGAAACCTCAAAGGAGAAAGCCATGTTCAGTCAAGAAGAAATTGAAGCCGCCGTCAATGAATTTCCTGAAGACAGCCTGCCCGGAAGACTTGCACAGGAAACATTGAGGGTCAGAAAAATTCTTGCAGCCTACATGGATGCCGAACATGCAATTCGTTGGGCATTCATGCAATACCGCGACGGCAAGGACAAAGCCCCCGATTTTGAAAGCTACGCCGATGTAAAACGACTACTCATTGATCCCGTATTGGAAAAACTGTGGCCTGCGGCGGATGATTCGCTTGTGCTTGCCATCATGCTTCATGCCTGTCTGAAAACGCAGATGGAAAATACGGAGCATTATATCCTCTCCAACCAGATCGTCACACGAATAGTGAAAGTTGAAGAAATGGACAAACTACATGCCAGAATCAGGGAATTGGAGGAAAAATTGTCATGAGTGAAATCACTCCTAACAGTTACGGCCTGTTCGACACTCCTGTCCGCTCCCCTGAAAAAGAGCGCGTTGCGCTCACCCAGGCGGACATCGAGCGCCAGCTTGACGCGGGCGCGTTTCTCATGAGCCGCGAGGAAGCCGTCGCCGCCGGATTTCTTAATCCGTATGACGAACAGGATACCGTGATTGTGAACATCAGGGAGGAACAGCAATGAGCCAGACGCCACAGAATGAAAAGAAGAGTCGTTTTCAGCTCAGCCGGGAAGTTCAGGAGGAATTTGTCAACGGCATTGCCCAGACCATGTTGTCGCTGGCCGAAAACGCTGAACAGGGTCAGCCGTCTGTGGCTGAAACGCCCTTTTGTCCCGTGACCGGCAAGGAATACAGCGGCGCGAACATGGTGCGTCTGGCGCTGACCGCTATGGAAAAGGGCTACGCCGACAACCGCTGGCTTACGTTCAAGCAGCTCCAGGCGGTCAGGGAGGAACATCCCGACCTGAACATCCGCATCCGAAAAGGAGAGCACGGCGTCACCGTGCTGCGCCCGGAGGACGTGTTCTTCACGGTGGAAAAGGAAGGAAAGTGGAATTTTGTTTCCGAAGAGCAGGCAAAGGGACTTCCTGATGTGCGGCGTCATACCCTGCTGTATCCCTTCACGGTCTTCAATGCGGCCCAGATTGAAAACTTTCCCGCGAAAGAACAGTCCGCTCCCGCAATGACCGAAGCCCAGCGCAATGATTTGCTGGAACGCTTTGTCGCCAGTTCGGGCGTGGCTGTCGAACACGGCAAGGGCGTTCCGCGCTTCGACCACAGGACGGATACCGTCAGGCTGCCGCACCCGGAGAACTTTCACAGTTCCGGCGCTTACTACGCCGCGAAGCTGCGGGAGTTCTTCAAGGCCACCGGCCATACATCACGGGAAGCCCGACAGCCTGTAAAGGCCCAAACGCTCAAAAGCTGCGCCTTCGAGGAAATGCGGGCGGAAATGTTCTCCATGCTGGCCGGGGCGAAATTCGGCCTGCCCATGCCGGAACACGGTTCCGCTGAACGGCTCAGGCTCTGGAACCAGACCTTTTCCGGCGGGGAATCCAGGGCGCTTTTCCGGGCCGCCTCGGAAGCCGCGCGGGCGCTGACCACGCTACGCCAGTTTGAAGCGGGCGAACAGCCCGCCGCCCGATGGTTCCCCAAACACGAAGCATGGCCGGAACTGGTGGAGATGCAGAAACAGCGGGATGCCGTGACAGGCGTGTCTTTCCGGGAAAACGCTTCCGGCGCATCGCGTCCCGCGTCCGGCAGTACCGCTTCGCGTTCTCTGTCCGAATCCGCCAGAGCCTTTGAGAAAACGGATGACCTGACCGTCAAGGCCCGTCTGATTCTCCAGAATCCCGACTTCCTGAACATGGCGCTCAGGCTCGATCCCTCCGCCACCAGAGAACTGGCCGCGCTCTGCGATCAGGTGTCGCAGGCGTTGCACATGGAGCTGGACGAAAAGCTCCGCTCCGCGCCGGGCGCTGTGGAAAATCCCCTTCCCCTGAATGAACAGAAAGCCGCTTCCGCGCGGCGCATGAGGATGTGATATGCGACTTTTCATTGCCGAAAAACCCAATCTCGCAAAAGCCATCGCCAATGGTCTGGGCAACGGCCGCACGGAGAACGGCTGCATCCGCTGCGGCGACGATACGGTGACATGGTGCTTCGGGCACATGCTCGAACTTGCCTGGCCGCAGGAATACAAGCCCGAATATGCCCAATGGCGGCGCGAACACCTGCCCATCATTCCTTCTGAATGGAAATACAAGGTCAAAAAGGATTCCGCCAAACAACTTGCCGTCATCGGCTCCCTGCTGCGCGAGGCCGATTCCGTGGTCAACGCGGGCGATCCCGACCGCGAGGGTCAGCTACTCGTCGATGAAGTGCTGGAGCATTTCAAGTATCGCGGCCCGGTGGCCCGTATCTGGCTGCCGTCTCTGGATGACAAATCCGTCCGCATAGCCCTGAATGGTATCAGGGACAACGCGCCCTATGCGCCGTTGCGCGACGCCGCCCGCGCCAGAAGTCTGGCCGACTGGCTGGTGGGCATCAACGCCACACGCGCCATGACCATCAAGGGAAGAGAAGGCGGACGCTCCGAAACGCTGTCTCTGGGCCGCGTCCAGACTCCCACGCTTGCTCTGGTCGTTGCCCGCGACAGGGAAATTACCAACTTCAGGTCCACGGACTATTTCGTGCTGCGGGCCACGCTCACCCATGCCGCCGGAGGTTTCACGGCCACCTTTGTCCCCGCCGAGACGCAGGCCGGTCTGGACGCATCCGGTCGCATGGTGGATTTCACCCAGGTTGCCGCCGTTCTTAAACGGGTCAACGGCGTGGAGGGCGTTGTTACGGAATCCCTGCGGGAGAACAAAAGCAAGGCCGCGCCCCTGCCGCACAGTCTTTCCTCCCTGCAAAAAGCCGCTTCCGCCCAACTCGGCATGTCGGCTCAGGAAGTGCTGGATACCGCGCAAGCCCTGTATGAGCGCAAACTGACCACCTATCCCAGAACAGATTGCCGCTATCTGCCGGTCGAGCAATATCAGGATGCCGCCGCTGTGCTGGCCGCGCTTTCCTCGCTTCCCGGTCTGGAGCAAATCGCGGGAAAGGCTGACGCCTCGCTCAAAAGCGCCGCGTGGAATACGGGAAAAGTCACCGCGCACCACGCCATCGTTCCCACGGGCGAACTGCCCCCGGACAACCTCAAACCGAAGGAACGCTCTCTCTATTTCATGATTGCCACGGCGTTCTGTCTGCAATTCCATCCGCCCATGCGCTATGAAGCGCGAAAAATCACGGTCAACCTTGCCGATACCCGCTGGGAAGTCACGGGGCGACGCATGGTGGACGCCGGATGGACGGCCTTCTCCAAAGACGAGGATGACGACAGGCAGGAAGAGGAATCCCTGCCGCTGGTTGAACAGGGTGATGCCGTGACCTGCCGGACAGTGGAAAGCGTGAAGAAAAAGACTTCCCCGCCTTCCCGTTTCTCCGAGGGGACGCTCATCGAGGCGATGGCCAATGTCCACCGCTTCGTGGGCGACGCCGATGCCAAAGCCACTCTCAGGGAAACCAAGGGTATCGGCACTGAGGCCACTCGCGCAAAGGTTCTCGAAACCCTGAAAGAGCGCGGTTATCTGGCGCTTGAGAAAAAGTCCATCGTCTCCACGCCCCTGGGGCGGGAAATCATCGACCTCACCCCGCCCGCGCTCAGAGACCCCATCACCACGGCGGAATGGGAGTCCCACCTTGAGGCCATCGCTCAGGGCAGGGAAACGCTCGACGCCTTTCTTGCGGAGCAGAAGAAGATTCTGCCGGACTTGCTTGCCCCGATCCTTGGCGACGGCACGCCCGCCTTTCCCTGTCCTTCCTGCGGCGCTGCCCTGAACCGCCGCAAGCGCAAAAAAGATGGTTCGTGGTTCTGGGGCTGCACGGCGTATCCCGCCTGCAAGGTCATCCTGCCCGACGACCACGGCAAGCTCGGCAAGGCCAGGCCCAAACCTGCGCTTTCGGAACACGCCTGCCCGGCCTGCGGCAAGCCCCTCGTCAAACGCTCCGGCGCGAAAGGCGAGTTCTACGGCTGCTCCGGCTACCCCGAATGCAAGAAAACCTGTCCGGTCAAGCCGGACGGCTCCCCCGATTTCAACGCGAAAGGCAAGAATACGTAATGGGATTTTTGCGGGGAGGGAAACCCTTTTGAAAAGCGGGGAACACCCGCACGGGTTCTCTCTCCCCGCGCCCCTCCCTTCCGAAAACTTTTATCAGTCAAGGACTGTGAAAAATGAAATATATCGTTGTGTTTGTATTGTGCATGGCGCTGGCCGCGCCGTGTTTCGCGGCTTCCTGCCAGGACATGCAAGACGCCGTGGGCGGCGCGGTTCGGGAACGCAACGGACGGGTATCGGACACGCATGACGTACTCATGCCCGACCCGGAAACCGAACGCGACGCGCTTTCCGGCTGTCTCGGTTCCGTCAACGCCATCGGTGATGCTTTTTCTCTCGGCGTGACCCTGCCGAGTATGGATCAGATTGTCGCGGGCATGTGCGGTCAGGTCAATTCCTACATCAACCGGAAAATCAACGAGGCGCACACTCAGGTCAACAATTCCGTCAACGGCATGGGCGGCAACAATCTCTTCAAGGTCTATGGCACCGGCGGGGAGTATGTCGTCAAAATTACGGGAAAACTCAAATGAGAGCGGCGTTCTTTCTGTTCGTGGCCCTGTACCTGCTGTCGGATGCGGCCTTTGCCGCTGAACGGGCAAGAGTCGTTTTCCCGCCCATGCGTCCGCTGACGGCCGACTGCGTTCTGGACGCCGCCCGCATCAGCGGAATGCCCGCCGCCGCGCTCTTCGCCATTCTCGCCACCGAAGGCGGCAAGACCGGGGAAGCCCTGAGCAACAAAAACGGAACGTGGGATTTGGGAGGATTTCAGGTCAACACCGTTCATCTTAATGAGCTGTCCGCAATGGGTATTTCGCCTGACGCCGTACTCCGCGACGGCCGCATCAACGCCTATGCGGCGGCCTGGCTGCTGCGGAAGGAATATCAGCGCACGGGCAGTCTCTGGCGGGCCATCGGCTCATATCATTCCCGCACGCCGCATCGCCGGGATGCCTATATCCGGCGCGTCAAAAGCAACCTGGAACGGCTGCGCCGGGAAGGGATTTTCTCGCTCTCTGTTCTTGAGCGGGAGGGCAGGCGATGAACGGTCGGGATAGCAGAGACGACCACCTCTTTTTGTGGTGCGCCTTTCTGGTTTTCGTCTTTGTGCTGCTGCCGGCCCTCTATGTCGTGTATGCGGACGATGTAAACAGGCCGCTGCTGGCGTTGGCCGAAGCCCAGATTCAGGTCTTCGCGCCCTTCTTTGAGGAAGCGCAAACCGCGTGGGCGCGTATCGCGGAAGCCGATCCGGCCTCCCTGTCCTGGGAAACCATGCAAAAGGTGCTGCGCTACACCGGCTCGTGGATTCGCTGGCCCTTTGCTTTGCTGCTCGTCCTGTTCGGCGTGGCGGCCATCTTCATGGGCCGTGTGGGCGGGCTTGTCCGGCGTTTCAATATGGAGAGCCTGCTGAAAAACAATGCGGAGTCTTTTCCCTGCCTGCGGCCTGTGGTGGGACGCGGCAAGTATCTGCTCTCGCCGGAATCCTACGATTCCGGCCTGTGGAAAGTCGCCCGGACACCCGCGCAATTCGCTCTGGAACATGGCTTGCTGCTTGATGAACAGGGAAAGCCGTTCTCACCGGAACAGGCCCTGAAAAACGGACTGCCGTCCACGGAACTGCCCGTCTGGGGTCACGCTCGGCTGGATGGGGAAAAAACGCTTCGGGTGCTGACAGAACAGCTCGGCAAACACTTTGAGGGCTACGAGGGCTTGTCGCCCTGCCGTCGCGCTCTGGCCGTCGCTTTTCTGGCCTATGCGGGCGGGGACAAGAAGGGATGCGTCGCTCTTCTCGACGCCGTTTCCCTCTCCTACCGCGAGGAAAATGAGCAGGCATCCTGTCCTCTTCTGGAAGACGACGATTTTACCAACAAGCTGAAAAAGCAATGGGAACGCCATGCTTCCGTGTTGAACGAGAAGTGTCTGAGCATCCATGCCTCCTATGAACTGCCCTGGTTCATGGCTCTCCTGTACCGGGCGCGGCAGAAAGGCGTGCTGGCCAGTTCGCAGTTCCTCTGGCTCCGTCCGCTGGATCGTCCGCTCTGGTACGCCCTCAACCAGTGCGGGGGACGCGCGGCATGGGCCGAAGGTTTTGCGCCCTGGGCGCACTACACGGCGGAAGAAAAAGAAAGGAAGACTTTGACAAAACCGCATGTGGCTCCCGCCGTGGCAAGCTTCAGGGAAGCTCTAACCGCTCAGGGCTGGCTGACGGAAATCTTTGTGCCGCCCGCCGAGTCCGCAAATACGAAATCTTCCCCTGATGGTTCCGCCCAGGCGTCTTCACCCATCGAGTCGCCGCCGGACATGGTAGTGGCCGATGCGGAAGACGACCCCGAATACGACGCCAATGAAGACCCCTCACTGGCACAACAGGATTGTTGAGGTTCAAACTCATGGTACGACATATCAGAGGTCTGGAAGACCACGAAACTCAGGAGCGCAAACGCCTGCACCGCGACGTGCGCTCCCCCTCGCAACGACTTGCGGACGCGCTCAAGCTCGGTCAGGTGCAGACCGGCGGCATTTTCACGGCGGGGCTGTGTCTCCTGCTTTTCCCGGCCTGCGCCACGCCGCTGTTTTGTCTTGGGCTGGCGCTCTTTCTCGCCCGCTGCGCCTGCGTGAACAACGAACGCCTGCCGTTCCGTATGCCGATGGGGCTGACCGGTACGGACAGGGGCGATCCCCTACCCGGACGGAGCGGTTTTGCCAGACCGGAGGGCATTTTCTTCCTCGGCAACCGGCTTCAGGACAAACAGGAGCTTTGGCTGAAAGCCAAGGATATTCTCACCCATTGCCTGCTTTTCGGCACAACAGGTTCCGGCAAGACGGAAACGCTGGTTTCCCTCTCCTACAATGCCCTGGCCACGGCCAGCGGGCTTTTCTACATCGACCCCAAGGCGTCGCCCAAGCTGGCGGTGCAGATATGGCAGATGGCCCGCTTCCTTGGCCGGGATGATGATTTTCGCGTGTTGAACTACGGCACGTCCGGCAAGGTCAAGGGCAAGTCCCCGCGCCGCCTTTCCAATACCAACAATCCCTTTACCTTCGGGAGCGCCGAAGCCCTGACGCAGCTTCTGGTTTCCCTCATGCCCGCTTCGGACGGGGCCAATTCCATCTTTGCCGACAAGGCGCAGGCCCTGATTTCCGGCGTCATGTACGCGCTGGTGGATTTGCGGGACAAGGGGCTGCTCAAGCTCTCCACCTCCATTATCCGCGATTCCTTGGCTCTGGAAAAATGCGTGGCGCTGGCTCTGCATCCCGAACTGGATGAAGAGTCCCGCGCCTCCATTCAGGCGGCTCTTGCCACCTCCGGCTGGATTGCCGGTCGTGACCTGAAGGAACAGCCGGAATCCTTCGCGGAACAGTTCGGGTACGCGCAATCCTACTTCGGCAAGGCCCTTTCCAGCCTGACCGATACCTACAGCCACATCTATGGCGCGGAAGATGGGGAGGTGGACTTCAGTGATGCCATCATGCAGCGAAGAATCCTCGTCGTTCTCCTGCCCTCCCTGGAAAAAGCTCCCGCCGAACTCGCCAGCCTCGGCAAAATCAGTCTTTCCGCCATTCGCAACGCCTGCGCCGTTGGCCTCGGCGCGAATATCGAAGGCGACGCGGCGGATGTGCTGGAAGCCCTGCCGACCGATACCATAGGCATTGGCCCGTATCTGTGCATTGTGGATGAATACGCGGCCATTGTTACACCTGGCTTTGAAGTCGTGCTGACACAAGGGCGCGGTCTTGGCATCGCCGCCATTGTAGCTTCACAGGACTACGCCGGTATTCTGGAAGCCGACAAGAAAGGCGCACAACAGATGGTGGCGAATACTTGTTTGAAAGTGTTCATGCGAATGCAAGATGCGGAAAAGACATGGGAACTGATACGCGGGCAGGCGGGGCAAAGCACTGTCCTGCGTACAAGCGGATTCAACATCAATGAGCAAATCAGCTCCGACTATCGGGATGCAAATTCCACCACGGTGGAACAGGAAGACCGCGTTGTCCTGCGCGATTTGCAGGAACAGATAGAGGGCGAAGCACACTTTGTCTTCTCCGGCCAGATCGTCAGGGGCGACATGTTCTTCGCCAATCCGTCTCTCAAAAAAGCGCAACTGCGCGTTCCTCAACTTCTACAACTTTCTCAGGAGAAACAGTATGACCATGCGGCATAACATTATATTGGCCCAGGTTCTTTTCTTTTGTTGTCTTATTGGACTTTGCCATACCGCTTCCGCCGGAACGCCCATGTCGGACAGGGTAGCCGTGGAAGCGGGCGTGAAAGCGGAAATCGCCAAAGACCTGGCTTCGCCTTACTCCCCGCACGACAGTCTTTCCGGCAGAACCTGCCTGGACGGTCGTCCCGTGGACGGTTTTGAGGGCGACATTCTTGAATACTGGTCGAATCTCGAATGCCCGTACTGCGGCATTCAGGAACCGCTCCAGGCGCAGCGGGACAACCCCGGCCTGTGCATTGTCGTGCGGCATATTCCCTCGGATGAATACGGCGAATCGCTGAAAAAAGCCCTGGCCTATGAGGCGTTGCGCGGCTTTTCCATCAATGCGGCACATCGCTTCTGGGATGCCGTTCTGCCGAAAACCTCTCTCGGCATTCCGGTTCCCTATGAAGCTGCTCTCCAGACCGCGATTCAGGAAGCGGCCATTGCGCCGGATGCCTTCGCGGATGCCCTGCAAGCTGCCGCTCCCCTGGTGGGCGCGGATATTGTCGCCGCGCAGTCGCGCATCACATCCACGCCCACATGGATTCTCAGCGGCATCCGCTTCCCCGCCTGTGATTTCACGGCGAAAGAACTTCCCACGGCTCTGGAACTGGCCCGCAAGGCCCGCTCTGGAGACGTGCGGGCAAAAGACGAAATCTCGCAAATCATAACACGCGGCCTGCTGAACGAGTCGCTTCTTTGAGGGGGAACGCATGAACGTGCATTTTCTGAGTAAAAAGCATGATTGGGCGACTCCCTGGCCGCTGTTCCGGGAACTGAATGCCAGATTCGGGCCGTGCGAACTGGACGTATGCGCCACGGCGCGGAACGCCAAGTGCGGAAACTTTTTCTCACCGGAAGAGGACGGACTGCGCCAGGTCTGGCATGGCGTCTGCTGGATGAATCCTCCCTACAGACGGGCACTGCCGCATTGGCTGGCCAAGGCCGTGAACGAAATTGAGATGGAACGCGCTGAAAGAGTGATCTGCCTGCTTCCCGCCCGGACGGATACGGCATGGTGGCACAGCTATGTCCTGCCCTTTGCGACGGAAATCCATTACCTGCGCGGGCGTATCCGCTTTGAGGGAGCTGATTCTTCCGCACCCTTTCCAAGCGCCGTGGTCATCTTTGAAAAACGCCACCACAGCACCGAGGCTTTGGGCCTGCCAGTCGAAACAGAAATGTGCCCCTGATGGAGACTCTTGACAGCATCCTCTCTTTGCCTTAGTCTTACTTTCAATGAATACATTACTAGTAAGACTGGACAGGGAGGCAAAATATGGAACTCGCCAAGCTCACGACCAAGGGCCAAATCACGATTCCCGCTGAAATCCGCAAGAGACTCAATGTGCGGGCGGGAGACAAGGTTGTCTTTCTTGAGGAAAACGGACGGATTTTCATTGAAAACGCTGAAAAGCTGAAATTCGCCCCGGATGAACATTCCGGCGGGAAGGATTAGCGCCGCAAGCATTGCGCCGCCTTCCCGCCGTTCAGACAAGGATGGGAACGCATGGCCAGACGGCGCAAGCAGACACACGATCCCCGCCAGTTGTCGCTCTTCGACGTAATGGCGAACCAGATCGAGGAAATACGGGAAGAAAACATTCAGGACGACATGCGGGAGAAAAGTATCCCTGCCCCCGTAGCGCGGGTTGAACAGGAACAGGCTGTTCCTGCCATGTCGTTGCAGGTGGAACCGGTAAAAGAAGAGGAACGGCAGCCGGAACCGGCACGGACAGAAAAGCCGTTTCCCTTCCCCACAAATGACGGGGACAAAAGACGCCTTGGCGTCAATGGAAGGGGCGATTCCGTATATGAGCTGCAAGACGGTTCACGCATGTACAGCCCCAACACGGCCATCATGCAGTTCCTTGACGGTGAAAAGAGAACGCCCGAAAAGCTGTTTGAAGATGGGGCGGACGACTACTTGACCATACAGGAAATTTCCGAGTTCTCTCATATCCTTTCTCTGGAGGCGCAACATGCTCGACAGGCAAACCTATCCGCTCGAAATCGCACGAAAGGTTCTCAAGCCCGAAACCATCAACGACGTGAGAAGCGGAGGGTACACCAGTTTGGGCTACTCGATTCTGGATCGCTGGGCGCTGAACAGCCCCGAAGAACTAAAGAAGCTGGAGGCGATGGGGACGTTGGATTTGTTGGTGACTCTGGATCAACAGGCAACCATAGAGAACAGAGCACTGAGCAGCGAGACCTCCCGGCAGGCGAGCTTGCGGGGGATGTCGGATTCGGAGATATTGGAAAGTATGGGCATCGACATGAGCCTGAAAATTACCGGATAACCACGGAAGACCGGCTGGGCGTTGGCGGCGCGAAAACCAAATATGCGGATAACGTCGCCGCCATACGCCTGATCAAACAGCTTCAGATCAACGGCGCGGAACTGGCCACACCGGAGGAACAGAAAGTCCTCGTCCGCTATGTGGGCTGGGGCGGCCTGCCGCAGGTCTTTGACGCCAGAAATGAGCAATGGGGCACTGAATACCGGGAAATGCAGGGTCTGCTTTCCCCGGAAGACTACGTTGCCGCCCGCCGTTCCACTCAGGACGCCCATTATACCTCGGAAACCGTTATCAGAGGTATCTATGAGGGGCTTTCCCGCCTTGGCCTTGGTGCTGGAGAACCGCTCCGTATTCTTGAACTTTCGGCGGGCATCGGCAATTTCATCGGCCTCTGTCCCAAAGATTTCAATGCCCGTTTCATGGCTGTGGAACTCGACCCCACGACTTCCGCTATCGCCAAGTACCTTTATCCGAAAGCTCTACATATAAATAACGGATTCCAAAACACCAACAGCAAAGCAACTATTTTCGACGCCGTAGTCGGCAATCCTCCCTTCGGCAATCAGTCGCTGTATGACCCGGACTTTCCTGAGCTGCGAAAGTTCTCGGTTCACAACTATTTTCTCGCAAAATCCATCAGCCTGCTGCGGGAAGGCGGCGTCGCGGCCTTTGTGGTCAGCCGCTATTTCATGGATGCCGGTGATCCCACGTTTCGGGAACACATCTCGCAGTACGCTGACTTTCTGGGAGGCGTCCGCCTGCCGCAAAACGCCTTCCGAGAAAACGCGCTGACCGATGTCACTGCGGACATCGTGTTCTTCCAGAAAAATTCCGGAGAAAAACTGCACAGCAGGGACTGGATACATACCGGCACGCTGGAGGTGGACGACCTCAAAAACGGCGGCAGGCGTCCGGCCACGGTCAACAGCTACTTTGTGGAAAATCCCCGGCAGATTATCGGCACACTGGCCTATTCCGGGGGAATGTTCGAGGGGGCGCTGAACTGCCTGCCCGATCCGGCTCATACGGATTTGGGACAGGAAATCGCCGCCCGGCTGGATGTGCTTCCGGCGGACTGTTTCGTTCCGCGAGAGGAAAATCCGCTCAACACGGAAGTCAGGACGCGCAACGCCGACTTCATCCGCAGCCCGTATTTCCAGTCCCTGAAAAGGGACGCCCTGTGCGTGGAGCCGCAAAGCCGGAAGATTGTCTTCAAGACCGCCGCCGCTTTCGGTGAAAGCGACTACGATATTTTTCCGGTCAAGAATGAAACGGCCCGTCTGCGTCTGGTTTCCATGATTCAAATCCGGGACACCCTGCGCGAACTGCTCAATACGGAAAAGTCCGCCGACGCCGATGAAGGTCGGATGACGGCGCTGCGCCAGAAACTCAACTCACAGTACGACGCCTTTGTCAAAAAATACGGCCATCTCAATTCCCAGACAAACCGGGGACTCATGCGGAGCGACCCGGAACATTCCCTGCTGGAGTCTCTGGAACTGGATTACGACAAGGGCCTGTCGCCGGAGACGGCCCGCAGGCATGGCGGCGAAGCTCGTCCGGCATCAGCGAAAAAAGCCGCCATTTTCCGGCGACGGGTACTCAGGCCCGCCCAGGTCGTGGAACATGCGGAAACCATCAAGGATGCCCTGCTTATTGCCCTGCGGGAAAACGGCAGGGTGGATTTCAGCCGTATGTCGCGGCTCCTGCATCGTCCGGCTGAGGACATTCAGAAGGAGCTGCGCGAACAGGGGCAGATTTTCCTGAATCCTTCCACCGAAGAATGGGAAATCCGCGACAGATACCTGACCGGCAATGTCAGGGCCAAGCTGGCGCGGGCGAAAGAAGCCGCGCAAACGGACGCCCGCTTCGCTCCCAATGTGGAGGCACTGTCCGCCGCCATGCCGCCGGACATCGAGGCCGTGGACATCGGCATCAGGTTCGGCTCCTCCTGGGTTCCGGCACAGGTCTTTGCCGACTTCGTGGAGCATCTGCACGGCGGCAAGGGAATGCAGACCATCAATTATCTGCCGACGCTGGGCCGCTGGGAAGCGTCCGTCAGCATATGGGATGCTTCGCTTGCCTCCAGCGTCTGGGGCATTCCCGAATATTCCGCCGGAAAGATTATCGAAGCCCTGCTCATGAACAAGCCCATCAAGGTGCAGAAGGAAAGCGGCCAGCATGACGACCAGGGCAGACCCATCATGGTCATCGACCAGGAACTGACAGCCGCCGCCATGCAGAAGGCCGATGAAATCAAACAGGCTTTCCTCGATTGGGTATGGACGGACGATGAACGGCGCGACATGCTGACCAGGCTCTACAATGAAAAATTCAACACAAACGTCCCGCCGACCTATGACGGTTCCCATCTTGAGCTGGTGAGCGCTTCCGAAGCCGTCAAACTGCGTCCGCATCAGAAAAACGCGGTCTGGAGGGCCATTCAGGAAGGCACTTGTCTGTTTGACCATGTGGTGGGAGCGGGAAAGACGCTGGCCTGCGTCGCTACTGTCATGGAATCAAAACGCATGGGCTTTCTTTCCAAGCCCATGATTGTCGTCCCCAACCACTTGTTATATCAGTGGAAAGATGAATTTTATAAACTCTATCCCGATGCGAACATTCTGGTAGCCGACAAGACGGACTTCACCAAACAGAACCGGGAACGGCTGTTTGGACGTATCGCCACCGGCGATTGGGATGCCGTTATTGTGGCACACAGTTCCTTCAAAAAAATCGACATGCCCCGCGACGTGCAGGAGGAGATTCTCAGGGAACAGATTGACGCGGTCATCGAGGCCATTGAGGCTTCCAAAGCCGCTGAAGGCGGACGGGCCACCATCAAGCAGCTTGAGAAACAGCGCGAGAAAATGGAGGAACGCTACAATGCCCTGCTTGCCGGAACAGGGCAAAAAGACCGGGCCGTGGATTTCGCGGATTTGGGCGTGGATGCCCTGTTTATCGACGAAAGCCACGAGTTCAAGAATCTCGCCTTCCAGACTACCATGAATGTCTCCGGCCTCGGCAATGTTACCGGCTCCGCCAAGGCGCTCGATCTGTTCATCAAGTGTCGTTATCTGCAACGTCAGAACAACGGGCGCGGTGTGTACTTCATGACAGGGACTCCCATCAGCAATACCATTGCCGAAGTTTATACCCTGCAACGCTATATGCAGTATGATGAACTGAAAAACAAGGATATTGAACACTTTGATGCGTGGGCATCAACTTTCGGACAGGTCACAAGCGGTTGGGAACTTGACGCTACTGGCGTGAATTATAAACTCTCATTTCATGTCCAAATAGACTTATTCAGACTCATAATATTTTATATTTCAATATATTATCCAAAACAATCCATCCAGAGAAGTCCAGGAAAAGCGCCTTGCATCCCGCTGTTTTCCGGGTATTATTCAGGGTATCTATACAAATCGTCATTCTGAAATATTCTCAGATAATCTTTTGAGAATACTGCAAATATTCTTATTTGTGGGTATCGGATGCCATAGGATTCATGGAGATTTACGGGCACCCATGACACGGAGAAAATTATGCTGGATGACCGCGTTATTCAAGGCTTGAAAGCCGCCGATAAGCCGAAAAAGTATGCGGACGGCGGCGGGCTGTTCCTGTTCATTCCGACCAGCGGCAAAAAACTCTGGCGGCTGGCGTACCGTTTTGAGCGAAAGGCCAAGCTCCTTTCCTTCGGTGAATATCCCCAGGTATCGCTCCGCGTCGCACGGCAACGCCGGGATGAAGCCAAGGCCCTGCTCAAGGACGGCGTTGACCCGGCGGAACACAGGAAGGCCGCACGGACATCTGCCTCCAACGCTACGTTCCAATCCGTGGCTATGGAATAGTACGAGCGGGAAACCCTTCACTGTAAAAACCGCTATCGCTCCTTCATGATGCGGGGGATGACGGAATATTTCTTTCCCGTCTTCGGCGGCAAGGCCATGACAGACGTTACCGCCGAGGACATTATGAGCGCCACCGAACCGTTGCGGCAATCCGGGAAATTGCGCGGAGGCCGCAGGCTGACGGATGTGTGCGGCCAAATATGCCGCTATGCCGTCGCCACCGGCAAGGTCGCGCGGGACGCCACGGAAGAACTGCCCGCGTCGTTGCGTTCCAGACAGACAGGCCACAGAGCCGCCGCGCTCGACGCCGGAAAACTCGGCCAGATTATGCTGAACCTTGAGCGGCATGACGGCTATTTCCCCGTCACATGCGCCCTGCGGCTGGTTCCCCTCCTGTTCGTCCGTTCCGGTGAATTGCGCTGTGCGGCATGGAACGAATTTGATTTCTCCCGCAGACTCTGGGTTATCCCCGCACAACGCATGGCAGCGAAATATGAGCATGTTGTACCTCTCGCGCCGCAGGCAGTAAAAATTCTCAGGGAACTGAAGGAATACTCCGGTCATGGAACCCTGCTGTTCCCCGGCGTCCGTTCTCCTGAACGCCCCATCGACATATCCACCATCACCGTTTCCCTGCGCAAACGCGGATATGACGGCGTAAAGCTGTCCTTTGACGGAATCCGTTCTCTTGCCGCCAAACTGCTGCCCGACCTTGGGTACAAACAAAACATCATCGACTTGCAGTTGGCGCACACAGGCCGCACACGTTTTGATCCGTGGCAGCATCTGCCGGAAAGAAAAACCATGATGCGGGAATGGGCCAGGTATCTTTTTTTCCTGCGAGACAAGGCTTTGCGGAATACATCCAGTCAAGGAGGTACGTCATGCTGACCGATACGCAAATCAGAAATCTGAAGCCCGCTGAAAAAGCGAAAAAATACGCGGACGGCGGCGGCCTGTACCTTTATGTCGCCAAGACCGGCTCAAAACTCTGGCGCATGGCATACCGCTTCAACGACAAGGAAAAGCTGCTCAGTTTCGGGGAATATCCGATTGTCTCCTTGAAGGATGCCCGGACAAAACGAAATGAGGCGAAAAAGCTGCTTGCCGACGGCATTGATCCGAGCAGGCACAAAAAAGAGATGAAAAACGCCGCCCTCCTCGCTGAAGCCAATACCTTCGAGCATGTTGTCCGTGAATGGCATGAAACGCAGACAATCCACAATTCCCCAAAAGACAGAAAACGGAAACTGTCCACGTTCGAACTCCATCTTTTCCCCACTTTGAAACGGAAGCCCATTTCCGAGGTCACGGCGCAAGACCTGCTGCTGATACTCAAGCCGCTTGAAAGAAAGGGAAAGGAGCTTATCGCCCACAGAATCATCCAGTATTGCGGCATGGTTTTCCGCTACGCCGTTGCCACAGGCAGAGTGACGCGCAACATTGCCGCTGATCTTCGCGGAGCCATACGTCCGCATCAGGGAAGGCACAGGGCCACCATCGTTTCCGCTGAAAAAATCGGTGTGCTTCTGAACAGGCTGGATAACTATCACGGACATTTTCAGGTCAGGTGTGCGCTGCGCCTTTTTCCTCTGCTCTTTGTCCGTTCCGCCGAACTTGTCCGCGCCGAATGGAGCGAGTTCAATCTGGAAACACGGGAATGGCACATACCGGCCGAACGCATGAAGATGCGAAAGCCGCACATCGTCCCGCTGTCATCGCAGGCTGTTGCCATTCTCAAGGAGCTTCATGCCGTCACCGGGGGTGGAACATACCTTTTTCCCTCAAGAAACAGTGTGAGGAAGCCTATCCACTACTCCACTCCCCTACAGGCATTACGCGCTATGGGGTACGGCAAGGAGGAAATGTGCATTCATGGCTTTCGGTCTATGGCCTCAACCCTGCTCAATGAACAGGGCTTTGACCCTGACTGGATAGAGCGGCAACTGGCTCATAAGGAAAAAGACACGTCCCGTATCGCCTACAACCATGCCCAGTATCTTCCCCAACGACACCGCATGATGCAGGCATGGGCCGACTATCTGGACGGCTTGCGCGAAGAGACACAGAAGGACAATGAAATGCAATAACAGCATCTGAAGTCCGTAACAGACAAATACGTCCAATATAACCTGGTGAAGACATTATTTTTAGGCTCTTGACTAGCTGAGAGGATTTTCTCTGAGCAGTTTTAAGACCAGAAGGTAAATGTCCTCTTGCCTATGGTTAAACCGAAACTCACATTCTTTCAAATGAAGATAAAAAGTTTGCTTTTGAATACCTCTAAAACGGACCAGTCGAGTTTTGGCAAAACTCCAAAAACTTTCTATCCCATTGATATGTGAGTGGTTATTGGCAAATTCGTTATCCGAATGCTGGACGCGGAAATGTTTTTGATAGCCCAAATCGACGAGTCCGTCATAACCTCGCCAGCCATCGGAATGAATGACGCTTTCAAGGTCTACACGGCCACGTATGATGCCCTGGAGGGTGGCTCTGGAGCAATCAGGAACGATTTCCGTATAGACTTTATCCTTGCGTTTGAACAGACCAAAAACAATGGTTTTTCCGCGTGCTCCACGACCTCTGACGCCCCTGACCCGGCGAGCGCCGAAGTAGCTTTCATCAACTTCGACTTCCCCTTTGACGGGAGACTCCGCCTCGCAATAACGGGCAATTCTTTCCCGGAAAGCCGTCACATACCGGTTGATGGTGTTTCGGTTAACACCGGACAATTTCGCAATCTGTGAAGCTGTCAAATCAACGGAAAAAAGCTTCACAAGTTGCCGAATTTTTGCCTCAGAAATTCTTGAACGATATGCGTACTTGTTTTTCATTGGCATGACTAGCTGGATAACCTTTTTAGCCCATCTCAGCTAGTCAAGAGCCTATTTTTATATGTTATTAGAACTATATAATTTCAACAAGTTATATATGTAAATTTCTAAACACAAAAACATGTCAAGTGGTATTTTGAATTTTTTTTGAACACAAGCGGCATCTCACAGGACAATATTGGATTTATCCTGTTGCATGCGGGAACCCCAAAATAAAAAGAGCAGGAAAAGCCATGATATACTGTGCAGAACATAACCAGACAGGAGGAACTCCATGCAAAATATATCCAGTAACGCTCTGCTTCGTCTGCCTCAGGTACTCGCGCTCATTCCCGTCAGCCGCAGCGCATGGTGGGCGGGTTGCAAAAGCGGCCGCTATCCGAAACCCGTCAAACTCGGCCCGCGCACAACGGCGTGGAGGGCATCGGATATTGCCGCGCTTCTGGAAAAGCTCACAGCCGAAACGGAGGAAAAATGAACCTCGTTTCTTCCCCGGCTCTTCGTCCGTCACACCCGCACGGGTGCCGGAAGCGCTCATCCCGTCAAGGCCATGCCCTGTCGGGCCGCTTCGCGGGCCTTGACCGGATGACCTTGCTTTCCGGCTATGGATACTTGCGGGCGACGGACGAGGAAGCCTCCGGCGGGGGCTCCGTCAAAGGAAGTCCGCAGTTCAAAAATACAAAGGCAACAACACAAAAAAGCGTTTTTCGCCTCCCGCAGTTTTCCCGCATACCGACATGCGGCGGACATGATGCACACAAGTCTGCCCCGGCTTACGCTCCACAGAATCTTCCCGATACATACGGCGTTGCCTCACACGCGGCGTTCAGATACCCGCGCCGTCATGCGCTTTATGCCGACCTTGCCTTGCGTCGGATACTGACTGCACGGCTTGCGCATGGCGTTCAGTTTTTTGACGCATACTGTCTCCCCATGTGCCGGATGCTTATCCCGTGTCCGCGCCATACCCACCAGCGACACGCCGGATACAGCTCCGCTCCACGCCCGATACGCACCCGCCGCATTCCCGATGCCCGCATCATGCGTCCCCATTTTTATGCGGATGCCTGTTCATTCGTCCGGCCTTGTCTCCGAGGGCCAGCCTACGTTTCGTCTATACGCTGCGCGTATGGACTCACGGCTGGCAAGGGGCGCTGCCCCTTTGAACCCCGCAAGGGCAAAAGGCAGGGAAAGCTGTGAAGCGCGTCAAGCTCGTTCGCACCGCCGCTGTCGTCGTGCGCGTGTTCCCGGAGGAGCGCGACATCCTTCGCTTCAATGCCGGACTGCACGGCATGAGCATGTCGGAGTACATCCGCCAGACCTGCCTTGGCATCCGTCTGCGGAAAACGCCGGAAGAGAAACGGCGACTGCGGGAACTTGCCCGCATTGGAACGAACATCAACCAGCTTGCGAGATGGGCCAATACCTACAAACGGGCGGCGGAAGCCGTGGAGGTATTGGCGGCGCTGGCGGGCATCGAGCGGCGCATTGCCGAGTTCGCATCATGCGCTTCATCGGAAGATGAACCGGAGGCGGAGCCATGCTGATGAAGGTCTTTCCGCATGGTACAGGAGAAGGCGACAAGCCCAGCCGCTATCTTGTACGCCCGGATTATCCGGGGAGAGACACAGCCCCGCCCCAGGTGCTGCGCGGTGATCCCGCCATGACCCGCGCGCTTATCGACAGCATAGAGCGGCGATGGAAATTCACTTCCGGCGCTCTGTCGTGGCACCCGGAGGAAAAGATCAGCGAGGCACAGGAAGAGGAAGTCATGGACGCCTTTGAACGCGTGGCCTTCGCCGGGCTGGAAGCGGATCAGCGCAATATCCTCTGGGTGAGGCATACCCATGCCGGGCATCACGAGCTGCATTTCCTCATTCCGCGCCTGGAACTTTCCAGCGGCAAGGATTTCAACGCCTGCCCACCCGGCTGGCAGAAGGACTTTGATGTTTTCCGCGATCTCTTCAACTGGCGCGAAGGCTGGGCGCGTCCCGACGATCCGGTACGGGCACGAGACGAGCTTCCGAAAAAGGCCGACCTGTTCAAGGCGCGGATGGCCAGATGGGGCAAGCAAATCAGGGAAAGCGACCGTGACCGGGCCAAGGAGGTCATTCATGCTTTTCTCAAGGAGAAAGTGACACAGGGGCTTGTCCGTAACCGGGAAGATGTTCTGAACGCCCTGAAGGAACAGGGGCTGAGCATCAACCGCGAAGGCAGGGACTACATCAGCGTCATTGCCCCGGACAGCGGCATGAAGATGCGCTTCAGGGGAGGCTTTTACGCCAGAGGCTGGACGCCCAAAGTCGCTCAGGGTGAAGAATCCGAAGAAAAGAAAAAGGAAACGGCGCGGCGCATGGTCGCCCGTCTGCAACCGGCTTTTGAGCGCGTCATTGAAAAACGCGCCGCCTGCAACATCAAACGCTATCCGGCAAAATGGAAACAACTCCCTGACGAGGAAGTTCTCCTTTTGCCCCAGCTTCAGGAGGATACCCTTCATGACCGAAACCGAACGGATGCTGACGCGGAGCCTGAAACGGATGGAGGAGAACTGCAACGCCCGGCTGACGGCCCTCAGCACGAGACTGGATATGCAGGAAGACAAGCAGATGCTGATTCAGACGGAACTTCGCACCTTGAAGCGATTGTTCACCGATGTCAGCGAAGTGTACAGCAGCTTGCAGACCTTGTTGGCGACCTTGAAAAACGGCGCATAGAGCGGGAACGGCAGAACCGACCGCGCAGGCGGATGCGATAGGTGGGAGTGGCCATATGGGAAAATTCAAGCGTATTCCGGTGAAAGACATCAATGCCATGCGGAAAATCCTTGACGATCTGCCGGATAGGAATCTCGGCAAGACGCGGGAGGAAGCCGCCGAGCTACTCAATGCCAACATCCTGAAAGCGTTTGAGAAGGGATACACGGTGAAGGAAGTGGCGGCAATCATGGCCGAGGGCAAAGGTGCTTCCCGCGAAGGCGGCTCCGCGAAAACGTGAGCCGAAGCCCCGGCCCGAAACCGCGAAACCCGTCGCGGCTCCTCCCGTCACGTCCCACGCACAGGAAGAAATCCCGGACTTCTACACGCCGGACAAACCCGATTCGGAGCTTTGATCATGAACATTCAAAACAGCGTATTCTATGTCGGCGGCAGCAAGGGCGGCGTCGGCAAGAGCCTCTTTTCCTTCGCCCTTGTGGACTATCTTCTCAACAGAAACGCAAACGTCCTGCTTGTGGATACCGATACCGACAACCCGGACGTGTTCAAGGCGCACAAGGAACTTGCCCTGCCGAATCTGCTCTGCCGTCTGAACAGTTTGGACGACGCCGACGGCTGGGCGGATCTGCTGGACACTGTGCAGAACTATCCGGATCATGCCGTGGTCATCAACGCCGCCGCCCGCACCAAGACCAGCACGGCCAGTTACGGCGACATCATGAAGGAGGCGTTGCGGGAGATGCGGCGGGAGTTGACTGTGTTCTGGATAATCAACCGGCATCGCGACTCCATAGAGCTTCTGCATTCCTTTCAGGAAGTGTTCACGGACGTGCCTGTCCACGTCTGCCGGAATCTGTATTTCGGCGAAGCGCGGCGTTTTGATATGTATAACAGTTCCAAGGCACGGGAAGCGGTGGAGAAGAACGGCATGACGCTGGACTTTCCGGCAGTCGGCAACCGCGTGGCCGACTGGCTGTATTCCAGACGCATGTCCATCCACGCCGCCCTTCCTGAAATGCCCTTCGGCACACGGGCGGAGTTGCAGCGTTGGCGGACACTCTGCGCGAAGATGTTTGAATCCGTCATGGGAGAAGCGTCATGAGCCTGGATGATATGATTGACCTCGGCAAGGTGTGCGGCAGGGAATTGTCCCAGGCGGAAGCGGCCCGCCTGCGGGAGGTCGGCAACAGGCTGAATCTCCGGGAGGACGACGCGCTCTGGCCGCTGCTGGCCGCGATGGAATACCAGCGCGTCTACTATGAGGCGTTGCCGGAGAAAATCGCCGGAGCCTCCAGAGCCATCATGGACGGCATGGCCGCTGCCGCCGAAAGGGAAACCGCCGCCGCGCAAGCCCGGCTCACCAAAAGTGTGGTAAAGGAGGCGGAGTATCTCGCCTCTAAAATTCAATACGCCAAACTGGTGCCGATGGGATTGTTTGCCCTCATTTGCCTGCTGGCCTACGGGAGCCTGATGCTCTGGGCGGGCTTCCGCATCGACACCGGCCGGGATGTTCCTCTGGCGGCAATTCTGCACATGCCCTCAGGCTGGCTCATCAGCGGGCTGTGTCTCGCGGCAGGGTTATTTTGCGGCGTTTTGAGCGCAAAGAGCTTCGTCGAAGAAAAAAAGGGGATATGGAAACAAGGAATCTCGGCACTATTACTTATTTTTACAGGATGCAGCATGTTTGTTTATTTAATAATATATTGAAATAGTATATCTATACCTATATATTCTAAGGCTCCTTTATTTTTACTGCTAGTCATGTTCATAATTCCATATAACACTACGAACATGTTGTTTTTCACCAACCAATTTTTCTTAATGCCTGAACAGTATTCTCTCTGAGCCTTAACTTACATTCTTCATTTGGTTGATGAATAAAATCCATAAGGAAGAAAAGCCAATCAAAATTCTGTTGATTTTTTGAAATCCCAAATTCTAGAGCTAAAGATTTTACAAATAGACCATATTGTAAATTAACAGCATTAAAATTTTTATATCCAAGAAGTTCAGATAATTGTCTTGCTGTCGCGGTATGTTCTGTGCATTGAAAATGTGTTTTTAAAATCTTCACTTTCGTACTGTGCATTACCTGAGCATTACGAAAAAGTTCCACAAAATCATCTACAGAAATGTCGCAAAAATTGTTTTCCATCGTAATATCCTATACTACTATTGATTATCTACCCATAATTCACATTGTTTCATCACAGTTTGGATAGCATCCTCCATACCCTCAGGAGGATATTTGTAACGTCTGAGAAGACGCTTCACAAGTATCCTCATACCGGCGCGTGCGCTTTGTTTCTTCTGCCAGTCGATAGTACGATTTTTCCTCAATAGTTCAGTCAATTCTTTGGTAAGTGACTTCAACTCTTCATGCTGATAAAAATCTTTGATAGCCTGAGGCTTTGTCAAGGCATCATAAAAGGCCAGTTCTTCTGTCGTAAGACCGAGAGATTCACCTTCTTCATTTCCAGCGGTAATATCATCAGCAAGTTTCAAGAGTTCCTGAATTACTTCTTCATTGGTAAGCATACCGTTGAGGTACTGATTCATAGCTCGCTGAATGATTTCAGAAAATTTTTCCGATCTGACAACATTTGTTCTTCGATATACCGAAACCTGCTCAGCAATCAGTTTTTTCAGTATTTCTATAGCCAGATTTTTTTCTTTTATACTGGCTATTTCTTCAAGAAATTTTGGATCAAAAAGCGAAAATCCTTTTTGTATATCCGAAAAAAGATTGACGACTCCATCGCTTTTGATACTCTGCTTCAGCAACTCATTAATACGGGCATTTATTTTATCAAGGGATAACTTCTGCTCTGTTCCTCCACTGGCAAGACGCACCAGCACAGTGCGCACGGCTTCAAAGAAAGCGGCTTCAAGGCGGGTAAGCTCATCTACCAAACTCGCGCATAAAGAGAGAACTTGCCGCAGCAGCAAGGCCTCCTTGATGAATTTTTCCTTGGTGTCTTTGTCATCAGCCCTAGCTTGATGATCGGCAGTGCTTTTTGCCAGCAGGAAGTTGGCCGCGCCGCTGATGCTTTTCGCCCGATCCAGATCATTGCCGTGCAGGAACGCCCCATAGTCAAAACCATGCAGAAAATCACGGCAAATGGACAGCTTTTCCTGAAATTTGGGCAGAGCCGCTTTGCTGATGTCCGTATCACCGTAGTTTTTCTGGTCTCGTCCGGTATAGTCGTGCATGGCCTGTTTGAGTGCCGATGCGATACCCACATAATCCACCACCAGCCCGCCTTCCTTGTCGCCGAACACACGGTTTACACGGGCAATAGCCTGCATCAGGTTATGCCCGGACATGGGCTTGTAGACATACATGGTGGCAAGGGACGGCACGTCAAACCCCGTGAGCCACATATCAACGACAATGGCAATTTTCAGGGACGAGGCATTATCTTTGAAGAGGCGTGCCATATGTTCCTTGTGGGCCTGATTTCCAATGACTTTCCTCCATTCTTCCGGGTCATTGTTGCCCTGCGTCATGACGATTGCCACCTTTTCCGTCCAGCCAGGACGCCGTTCCAGTATCTTGTGGTAAATCTCCATGGCAATGGAACGTGTATAGGCCACTATCATGGCTTTGCCTGTCAGCAAAAAAGCCCGACTTCCTTCATAATGTTCAAGAATATCATCAACCAATGAGTTCAGTGTTTGATCAGCGCCGAGGATGGCTTCCATCTTGCCAAGTTCTTTCTTGCTTTTTTCGATGGCGTAGGGCTCGGCGTTTTGTGCCATCAGATCGTACTCGGCATCTATGCGCTTGAGAATCTCAGCATCAAGATTCAAATGGACAACACGGCTTTCATAATATACCGGGCGGGTTGCTCCATCCTCGACCGCCTGAGTCATATCGTATATATCGATATAATTGCCGAACACTTCCCGTGTGCTGCGATCTCTGGAGGATATTGGCGTACCGGTAAAACCAATAAACGTGGCATGAGGCAGATTATCACGAATGATCTTGGCTGAGCCTGTTACTGTTCTTGTCTCCACCTCGCCATCTTCCCGTGTGCGGGTTTGTATTCTGGGCACCAATCCATAATGTCCGCGATGTGCCTCATCCGCCATAACGACAATATTTTTTCGCAGAGATAAAGCCTCAGAACTTTCCTCAAACTTTTGCATGGTAGTAAAAATGATACCGTTTGCCTGCCGATTGGCCAGAAGGTCATGCAAATGTTTTCGGCTTTCTGCCTGCTGAGGAATTTGTCGCAAGAAATCGCGACAGCGGGAAAATTGTCCATAGAGCTGATCGTCAAGGTCGTTTCTGTCTGTCAGCACAACGATGGTCGGATTTTCCATCACCTTTTGCAAGGCATGAGCATAGAAAACCATCGAGAGGGATTTCCCACTTCCTTGAGTATGCCAAAAGACACCGCCTTTCCCATTGCCAACACTTGCAGCCAGCGTTGAGGACACAGCCTTTTTCACAGCAAAATATTGGTGATAGGCTGCAAGGATTTTGAAAGTATTTTGCCCATCAACATTAAAGCAGATAAAATTTTTCAGAATATCAAGAAAACGTTCCTTCTCGAACATTCCCTCAAAAAAGGTATCAAAAGCGGCATACTGCGTATTTTCATAGCTTCCGTCCTTTGTTTTCCACTCCATGAAGCGATCTTCGCCGGAGGTAATAGTGCCCGCCTTTGAGGTCGTCATATCGCTCATGACGCAGATGGCATTATACGCAAATAAGGTAGGGATCTCATGGAAATAATTACGCAGCTGCCGGTACGCTGCGGAAGCATCCGTCTCTTCACGAGAAGGAGACTTCAGCTCTATAACAACCAGAGGAAGCCCATTGATGAAGAGAATAATATCTGGCCGCTTTTCTGAATGTTCAATAAATGTCCACTGATTGGCCACGATAAAATTATTCTTTGATGGATCATTGTAATCCAGTAGACGGACAATAGAAGAACGTTCCGTACCGTTTTCAAAAAATTTTACAGGAATGCCGTTTTGCAGATAATCCATGAAAACCATGTTCTTTTGAAGCAGCGAACCACTTTCCAGATTTTCCAGTTTGGAAAGGGCTTCGGCAACAGCCTGACGGGGCATGTGCGCATTGATGCACAACAGGGCATCCCGCAATGCGGTTTCATGGAAAGGTTTATGGTAATCCCGTTCAAAATCAGGACCATAGATATGGTTATAGCCAAGCGAGGATCTGAAAATCTCCAGTACGGCATTTTCATAATTACTTTCTGAATATTTTTCCGACATGGCTTTTCTCCGCATTATCGCTCTTTGCAGGTATGGCAGGAAACCGTCAGAATGGCAATATCCGCCGTCAAATGATAATTTAGCTGAATTACTTCAAGCTCTTTATCAGCAGCAGTTTTGCTGTTTAAACTGCCCTGACAATCAGGGGAGATTGGCCGATCTCTGCGATTACTCTAAAGCTAAAGTTGCTGTAACAGAACTTTCTCTTAGCACCTATTACTCAACAGAAAACATGCTACCCGGAAAGGCTGGCGCAGTAGATGCTGCCAGCTTGCCAACAACAACACAGGTAATAAAATGCCAAATTGGTGATGTGTTAATTTCTAACATTCGGCCATACTTTAAGAAAATTGTTTACTGCCATTCTAACTGTGGCTGTTCTATGGATGTTATTTGCTTTACTCCAAAATTGCCACAGTTGTCAGCTTATTTGTATAGTGCTCTGTATGCGGATTCTTTTTTCGATTTCATGGTAGCGGGTTCAAAAGGAACTAAAATGCCGCGCGGTGATAAACAGCAGATTATGACCTATGCTGTCCATATTCCCACCAAAGAAGAGATTAAAGTATTCAATGCTCTTGCCATACCAATCTTGGAGCAAATAGAAAATACTCACCGCGAAAATATACGGTTGTCATCTTTGCGAGACAGCCTTCTTCCCAAACTCATGTCCGGTGAGCTGGATGTCTCCGAACTCGGCATTTAGGCCGCTAAATTATCATTTATCTTGTTGTTCAATTTGATTTTGTCATCTAGTAAACTGAGAACAGAGACAATTTTTTTTTGTATATTAAGGCTAGGAATAAAGATTTTAACATTTGAAAGATATTTTACCGAGAGGCCAGGCTGTGCGGATTGTCCAGATAGGCGACCTAAGTTCATTGTTGAAAGCAGGTATGATAAATACCTCGTATTATTTTTATTATTTGCACATGCAATAATAGCATGTTCTGTCATATAAGCATTCCCGGTAAAATACCTTACATTGCCGCAAAAAGCTCCTTGTCTGCCAATAATGGCACAGTCACCTGAAAAATTGTAGTGTGTCGTATAGCCACGACAACCATTTCCACCAAAAACAGGATATTCTCCATGTGTAGAAATTTCAGAAGCAGTAATAGTCTTACCACTCCTGAGATAAGAACATACGTCTACTAACCTCTGTTCTTCAAAAAGGTTCATTTTTATCCCTCGCGGCATTGTTACCTAACGCCAATGCTTAAATCATATAATTCATGTGGCGCAATATCCTGTCCATCAGGCCATGCTATGCCTTCTCCGTGGGAAATGATTTGCACCTTTGTAAAATACGATGTGTCCTTGAGCTGCCCAAACCAGCTTCCCTTTATATACGGTGTGACATCGAAAATCTTCCTTTCTCCTGTCGAAAAATGCAGCAAGAGCTTGTAGTTCGGCATAGGCGAGATGGATACAATCTTGGGCTCATTCATGGATACCTCCTACTTCAGCGGATCGATTCTGAAAATGGGTTCACCACTGGAGAGCAGTTCCCAGTTTGCCTGCAAATCTTCATGATGAATGATCATCCATGCTTTGAGAAGCTGAAGCTGCTTGGAAGGGAACTCTCCTTGGAGAATCTCACCGTCAAGCGACATGACAATCTTTTTGCCGGCATATTCCGCATGAATATGCGGCATATTATGCTTTCCGCCCACTTCCATGTACATGCGTACAATAATACCATAAAAAAGAGATAAAATCGGCATGATTCATCCTATAAATTTTCTGTGCGCCAACTTCACATTGTGTTGTTTCACCATTGCATAGTGCATGGTCGTATCAATTTTCTGATGCCCTAAAAGCTGTTGCACCTGTTCAACGGGCATTCCCTTGTCTATGGCTGTCGTTGCCAGTGTTCGACGAAATTTATGGGGATGGACTCTGGCGAGATGCAAACGTCTGCCCATATGTCGGAGCATGGCTTCAAGTCCGCCGATTTGAAGACGCTCATAGGGACTTTTCAAAGAAACAAACAGTGCCTCATTGGCATCTTTTCGTTCCGCAAGATACTTTTGCAAGTGTATTTTAGTGCGTGCGTCAAAATACACTATACGTTCCTTGCTTCCCTTGCCAAAGACGACACATTCCCTTTCTTCAAAATTAACGTCACTCCGATTGAGCGTAACCATTTCGCCCACACGCATACCGGTTGACGCCAGCATGTCGATAATAGCCAAATCCCGTGTCGTCGTACAGTTATCGCGCAGGCGTTCGAGGGCTTCGTCCGTATAGGTGTCTTTGATGGTTTGCGCTGCCTTAACCTTGTGAATCCGGCGCACGGGACTTTTGATAATCCGGTCTTCATCTTCCAGCCATGCAAAGAAACTGGACAGGATTCGACGGATATTGTCAATAGTTACTCTGCTTGATTTTCGGGATGCCTGATATTCCGTCAGATAGGCTCGCAGGTCGTCCGTGACGATTTGTTGCGGCGATTTTCCCACTTTTTCCAGCATGGCCGTTATGGTAGCCCGGTAATATCGCAGCGTTTTTTCCGAACATCCCTCAATGCGCTTGGCCGTCAGGAACGCTTCAACACAGTCAGTCTCCTGCGGCTGAGGGAACGAATTTGTCTCTCCCAGCACTAATGCTCCCAAGCTGACGATGAGGACTTCCCGAAGGTGCAGCATTTGTTCATTGGTCAACCAGGGCAACATTTTTTGCTGAATTTCTGAAATAATTTGCAACATTAGATCATTTCCTCCCGTTCCGTTAGAATGTCATGGCGAGACTTTGCGGGAGAATGCGATTCGAGGGAAGAGGGGGAGGTAAATGATAATTTAGCGGCTTAAATATCGAGTTCCGAGACATCCAGTTCACCGGACATCAGACGAGGCAAAAGGTTATCTCGCAGTGCTCGTAATTTTCCATTCTCAAGGTTATTATGCTCTATTTGCGCATACACTGTATGAAGAAGATTGGTAAACGCTACTTCCGTTTTGTCATCGGCTATCAGTATCGGTAGCTTGCTCACATTATCAAATCTGATTTGTGGAAAAGTGCCAGATCTGGATTCAGCTTGCATTTGCAATTCCATAAGGACATCTTGCGATGTAAGAAAGTGATATAGGCGTCGACTATCAAGCGAAGTTGCTCTTATGATCATGAGTTTTGTTGATACAACATAATCTTTAGCCGAAAAGTTTACATAGGCAAAATGCCTATTGATTGGACGAATTTCACTGAATAAGATATCACCACGAGCGATACTTTTCTTCGCTTGACCTGGCATCTCACTAACAGCCATGTAGTTTTCATGAAGAAAACGTCCATCTTCAATATCGCCTGTATTCAGAAAAATAAGTTTATCTGTGTCAAACTTGTGAGTGACAGAAATACTTTTACACAGATCACCAACTATGGAGTAATGCCAGCCTTGAGGTATTATTCCATATTCAGATGCAATCATAGGCACATTAGAGGCACACGAAAAATCCTGATACCACGCCTTGTAAATCTCGGAAATTTGCTGCTGTAAATTATCATTTGCCGGCCCAGTTCTTCTTTTATCCTTGAAAATCCTGCCCCTTGGGCATAAAATTTGAGGGGGAACGTTTCAGCCTCTACGCCAACCGGGGAATATCCATGAGTTACACTGAAGAAAATTATGAGAATGGGGTTATCGAGCTTTTCACAAACTCGCTGGGCTACTCTCATCAATACGGGCCAGATGTTGTCAGAGATTATCGTAACCCGCTCTATGAAGATCCCCTCTTGCCTTCCCTGAAGGCGATAAATGACCAGCTTCCGCACACGGCTGTAGCCGAAGCCGTCCACAAGCTGAAAAATTTCGATAGCGGCTCCCTCCTGCAAAAAAACATGATTTTCATGGATTATCTGCAAAATGGAGTTCCTGTATCCTACTTTGAAAACGGTTCCCAGCGTTCCGCACTGGTACGACTGATTGATTATGAACACATTGAAAAAAATGACTTTAGCATTATCAATCAATGGACTTTTGTGGAACGCTCCGAAAAACGCCCTGACGTAGTGCTGTTTGTCAATGGACTTCCCCTTGTCGTCATGGAGCTGAAATCGCCTTCACGGGAAGAAACAAGCGCATCGGAAGCATATCTGCAACTTCAGACATATAAAGACGAAATTCCATCCCTGTTTGTCTATAACGCCATTTGCGTGATGAGCGATTTTACCATTTCCAAAGCCGGAACAATCACTTCCGGGGAAGACAGGTTCATGGAATGGAAAACCAAAGATGGCAGTTACGAAAATACCCAGTACGCCACTTTTGACACTTTTTTTGAAGGATTATTTGAAAAAGCGCGTTTTCTGGATATTCTGCAAAACT
Source organism: Desulfovibrio sp. SGI.169 (assembly GCF_050313595.1). NCBI lineage: Bacteria > Pseudomonadati > Thermodesulfobacteriota > Desulfovibrionia > Desulfovibrionales > Desulfovibrionaceae > Desulfovibrio > Desulfovibrio sp. SGI.169. The sequence goes on from NZ_JBNPLS010000011.1 coordinate 55,599, forward strand.
TCATCTGTTTCAATGTAGATGGCGAAAAGACGTTCAAAATACTCGCGGCCTATCATCAGTATTTTGCAGTAAAAAAGGCGGTAGAGTCCACACAAAGGGCAACACAGACTGATGGCAAGGCTGGTGTGTTCTGGCACACACAGGGAAGCGGAAAATCCCTCTCTATGGTATTTTATGTTCACGCCCTGCAAAAGGCACTTGAAAGCCCGACGATTGTCGTCCTTACGGACAGAAACGATCTTGATGACCAGCTATACGGACAGTTTTCCCGTTGCAGGGATTTTTTGAGGCAAACGCCGCAACAGGCTGACAGCAGGAAAAATTTGCGGGAACTGCTCGCGAACAGGGCCGCCAACGGTATTATCTTCACAACCATGCAAAAGTTTGAAGAAGGGGGCGAAACCCTCTCTACCCGCAAAAATATCGTGGTCATGGCAGACGAGGCGCACAGAGGACATTATGGCCTTGTACCAAAGGTTTCCACTCGTACCAATGAGCATGGAGAGCTTGAAACAAAAACTACTGTGGGCATGGCAAAAATCATACGCGACAGTCTGCCAAACGCTTCCTTTATCGGATTTACGGGAACTCCGATTTCAGACAGGGACAGGGATACGCGGGAAGTATTCGGAAACTATATTGATATATACGATATGACGCAGGCGGTTGAGGATGGAGCGACACGCCCTGTCTATTATGAAAGCCGCGTGATCCAACTCAAACTTGATGATAAAGTCCTGAAGCTTCTTGATGACGAATATGACCACATGGCTCAAAATGCCGATCCCTATGCTATTGAAAAAAGCAAACGTGACCTTGGCAAAATGGAAGCGATACTTGGAGCTGACAAAACCATAGATTCGCTCGTCCGGGATATTCTTGACCATTATGAGAACTATCGCGCCAACCTGCTCACAGGCAAGGCCATGATTGTGGCCTATACCAGGGGCATTGCCATAAAAATTTACCGCAAGCTTCTGGAATTGCGTCCAGACTGGACGAAAAAGATTGGCATTGTCATGACGCAGGGCAACAGCGATCCTGAAGACTGGCGCACGCTGATAGGCAACAAGTCACACAAGGAGGAAATGGCCAGACAATTCAAAGATAGTGCCTCTTCACTCAAAATTGCCATAGTTGTGGATATGTGGCTGACAGGCTTTGACGTGCCCTCCCTTGCCACCATGTATATTTACAAGCCCATGCATGGGCATAACCTTATGCAGGCCATTGCCAGAGTAAACAGGGTTTTTCAGGACAAGGAAGGCGGACTGGTTGTTGACTATGTTGGCATTGCCAGCGCCCTGAAACAGGCCATGAAGGATTACACCGGCAGGGATAACGCCAACTATGGCGATACGGATATTGGCAAGACAGCCTTGCTAAAATTCATGGAAAAATTGTCTGTATGCAGAGATATGATGTTTGGATACTCTTACTCGGATTTTATGCTGACTTCTGACCTGCAAAAAGCAAAAATTATTACAGGTGCGGTCAACTTCATCCTGGAAAAAAGTAAAGGGCAAGAAGATGCCCAATCCACAAAAAATATCCTGATAAAGGAAGCTCTGCTCATGAGGCAGGCTCTTTCCCTGTGCGCCAGTCTTGTGGATGAAACAACACGCATGGAGGCGGCTTTTTTTGAAGCTGTACGCATTACTGTTGTTCGCCTTGCAGCAGGTGGTAATGGAAAGCAGTTTACACTCACAGAAATAAATAACCGTATCAATGAACTGTTGAAGCATAGCATAAAAAGTGATGGAGTCATCAATCTGTTTGCCGATGCACAAACGGAGTTTTCTATTTTTGATCCAAAATTTTTGGAAGAAATCGCAAAAATGAGCGAGAAAAATCTGGCTGTTGAACTTTTGAAGAAACTTCTGGTAGATCAAGTTTCCATATACAAGCACACAAATATTGTAAAGTCGGAAAAATTTTCTGAAATAATAAAATCTCTGATGAATAAATACTTCAATGGACATATCAGCAATGAAGAAGTGATCGAAGAATTGCTTCGCATGGCAGGAGAAATTGTAAATTCTCACAAGGAAGGCGACAAACTTGGCCTGACTACGGAAGAACTGGCTTTTTATGACGCCCTGTGCAAGCCTGCTGCCATTACGGATTTTTACAAAAACAACGAATTAATTGCCCTGACACGAGAACTTACAGAATGTCTGCGTAAAAACAGAACCATTGACTGGCAGAAAAAGGAGTCCGCAAGAGCTGGAATGCGCCGTCTTGTAAAAAGACTGCTGAAAATGCACAAGTATCCCCCTGAAGGCATGGAAGACGCCGTTCAAACGGTCATCGCCCAATGTGAGCTTTGGGCGGATGCGGCGTAACAGGGAATACCAACGTCAGTACCTCATTGAGAATGACGAACGCGTTGATTCATCTTCTGTTCAATTGATTGTTCCGGGTACGGTTGCTTGTTGTCCGGCTCCCTGCCTTCCACTTCCCGCCAGTGCGCCAGATTTTCCCTGTTGCGGGATATGGCCACTTTGCCGCTTGCGGAAAAAGCGTAGCTGGCGACATGTTCGGCATATTCGCCCCAGTTCTTTTTCCAGTGCGGCAATTCACAGTGGGAAGGTGCGCATTGATAAACAGCCCGGCATACCTCCTCTTTCGTGTATCCGTTGTACACCAATCTGATGGCGATTTCATATTCGGCAGCACAGTCTCCATTAAAACTGTGATTGACCTGAATATCCCGCAAATGTTTTCTGTAGGCTTCTTCCATGCCGCCAATTCTGGTGTGCAAACTATGCTCATCAAGCTTGGCACATTGTTTCGCAAGGTTTTTGACCATCTCAAGAGATTTTGCACAATCTCTCTGTCTGGTAAATTTTATATTCCTGTCAAGATCAATACTTCCATCAAGAGCCTCCCTGTAATTTGAATCTTTGCCTTGTATGCAAAAAATTTTACTTGAACTGTACTTCGTAATAAAGAAGTCCAACATTCGCTTTTCGATGTCAGAATCATGTTTTGTATGCAGTTTTGGACATTCAATCACGCATTGAAATCCATCACTCTTTGTCCATGATATGATAGCTGGCTTGAATCCATCTTTCTGGATTTGAGTAACCTGATCTCCTGTCATGTAATTGACAATGAAATAATATTTGTCATTTGATACAGGTACAAAGGATATTTTGCCTCCATGTTTTTGCATAGCCATGATTTGGGGCATGAATCTGGAAATTTCTTCGGCGTCAAGGTTTCCCTTGCCGTTTGGCTTGTCTATTACCTGAACAAAATTATCATTATCTATCGTACTTGTATATGCAGCTATATATCTATCCGCCTTGATGATACTATGGTATTTGTCAAAATTTTCTGTTTGCTTGAAATATTCATTGCTTTCCTTATTGTTTTGTTGTGAAAAATCAATATACTTGTATTTGTTGTTTTCAAAATACATTTCCTCTGAAAGCTGATTTATTCTGAATATACATGATTCGTCAGTATCAGATATAATAATATCCCGCTTTACGCCAAAGGCTTGTTGCGCAATCCTCATTGCGTAAAATTTGTTATCCTTCTGGACTGAGGGGTCCTCACTGATATTTTGACTTGTAAAGCAGTCAGCTATCTCTTGCTCCGTATAGCCTGCATATCTCATGTAAAGGGCTGCCAGGCTGTCTTTCCATGATTGCGCCCTGTGTTCAGGAGAAAATGTTTTTTCCACAAAAGCCCTGTATGCTTCCAGCGGCTTCGGCATCTTGCCTGTTCGTGAAAACTCGCGGTTTCTGACTTCCTGCATGGGGCGTCTCATGTAGCCGCGATAACGCCAGATGTCGGCCTGTCTTCTGTCTTTCCTGCGTAGCCATGTCCTAAATGGAGGAAGCGCCTTGCCTGATGTGCGAGGGAGGAGGGGCGTGTCTTGTTTTTGCTTTTCCCTGAGCAAATGACGGGCAATATTCAGCATGAAACGGCCATGCCCGGCAAGAGAAGCAAACACGCGCTTGCGCTCCTGCCTCTGCTTCTGTTCCCTGACTTCCCATTCCGCCTTTTCCTGTTCTCTGGCCTTGCGTATGACTCCGGCATTTTCCTGCCGGATTTCCTGATATTCGCGCCACTCCTCCTCGCAAACAGGGCTTAACGGCTCTGGATCGGGGGCGGGAGAAATTTCTGGGTATTCCCCTTCCTCGTACTCGCCAAGGCGTTTACAGAGCTTTGACAGGCCGAATTTGCGGTCAACCGATGATGCCTTGACCGCAATATCACCCACAAAAATGACAGCTCCCGAACCTTTTCTGACAAAACGCAAACCCACGGCGGCAAGTTTTTCGTGCAGATCCTTCCATGTTGCGGCGTTCTGGATAATGCCACGCCCCTTTTCCTGCGCCATGCGCTGGGCGGATTTTTCGCCCGTGGCGGATTCCATTTCCGCCGCTTCATGGGTTGGTCTGACAAGCTCATAATTGCGCTTGACGGAAACCACATTGCCCTGCTCGTCAGCCTTGTAACGGGCATGAGGATTTGTGGCCCAGCCCTGTTTCGCGGAAATTTCGGCGACAATTCTGTGGGCGGCGTTGATGTCAAACCCCCGGTGGGGCTGGATAACTTTCATCGTTACGGGATGTGTACGGTTGACGGCGATATGGACGTGAAAATTTCCCGTATTCTGGTGCGCCGCAATGATTGTCTGGTGTTCGACAAGCCCCATGCGCTCAAGGAAAATCCGCGTTGCCTCAATGACCTGTTCCCGGCTTGGGAGTTCATCTTCCGGCCAGCTCATGACCCAATGGGCAACGGGCATTTTGCTCTGAACGGACTCCTCGGCAAGAGAAATCATCTCCCATTTCCGGGATTCCGGCTTGTCGGTCAGGAAGTTGAGAGCGTGGGAGTAAAGCAGCTTCTGGCTTCCCTCTTCGTCCTTTTCGGCAAGAATGTAGTCCACAAGCCCGCCTATCATGGCGGCCTTGGTCTTGCGAAAATTGGTGCGCCTGAGTTTCTTCAGAATCATGCTGTGTGGATGAGGGCTTCTATTGCCTGTCTCAATGCCCAAAGGGTACGGTTCATTTCTTCAAGGTCTTCACGCCGTCCAGTGGCTCGCACAGTCTCGAAATTGTGCTTGAGCAAACCGCCAATCCGCCTCAGCTCTCTTGTTGTCTGATCGTCGGTTCTGGCCATAATGGGCCGCCCGCCAAACAGCCTCCGCCGCAAATACGCGGACAGGGTCAAGCCCGCGCTGGTGGCCTGCTCCCGCAAGCCGGCCTCCTCCGCTTCCGAAAAACGCACGGTATGCCGGTGCGGATACCGAATTTCCCTGCTGCCTTTTGCCTTCATTGCCTTTCTGCCTTTTGAAAGTGTGAGAAGCGAAGCGCCGAACACTTGCCGGAGTCCAGAGGCGGAGCCTTTGGCAAGTTTGTAGCTGGCGTCAGACGGCTACCAACTTGTAAAGATGAACACGCTTCGGACTTTGAAACGGCTCCACTTCATTCCGGCTGACGCGTTGACCGCGCCGTACTTCCGATTTTGGCGCAAGCATAGATGAAAAATGAGCTTGAAGGCCAGAGAAAAAAGCAAAAAGACTGTATTATACTATTCTGAACAAACTTTCATGATTTTTATTTTGCATGATAAATATTTCTTTATTGTCCATATACGTCCAATTTCAATACTGCAATTTAATCCTATCCAATACAGTCCACAAAGTGTCGTTGAATAAAAATTCAAAATTGTGCTACTGAAAAGCAATTCTCCATTTTGTCAATCCACGCTCAAAAAGGATAAACGCCAATGGCAAAACCAATACGCTATACTGACGCGCAAATAGAAACTGCCCGCAAAAAGCTCCGCAGTCTGGCGGCGCAAAATCAGGGACACACGCGAGCGGAAACTGTCGGCATACTCTCTGCCGATGTCCTCAAGGCCGCTCAAAAGGGGTACAGCATACGGCAAATTCGGGAGGTGCTGGCGGAGGCCGGGCTTGCAATCTCGTTTGACCGTCTCAAGGCATTGCTGAACGCGCCGGAAGAAAACAGCCAGGCGGAGCTTTCCGATAATGGTGGAGAGTCCGGGGCAACGGTTCCTCCACCTGACGAAAAGCCCGCACAACCCGCCGTAAGCTCTTCATCCGCGCGGAACGAGGAGGATTTGTGATGAAAAATTCCGTCCCCGCGCAACTGACACTTTTCCCCATGCCTCAAAGGAAAATTCGGGGGCTGAGCTACACAAACGCAATCAGAAGCGGCTTGCGTCCTTACGAATACAAGTCAGTGGTTGAGGCTTCATGCATGGAGGCCATTCTGGATTTCAAGATATGGGGAAAAACACCCTGTCTTGGGTGCTACTTCCGGGACATATTCACGGGTGAAAAGTTTGTGCTGTACGCCCATGATGATTGTCATTCCCATCGCTACACGCCAAAAGACAAGGAATTTGACTTCAGCCAATCCGGCATAGAGGGCAGTCTGTTTTATCTTGTAACCCGAAAAACACGGACGGGCAAAACGTCATGGCAGAATGCCAAGCTGCTTCTTGGCGCGGATCAGCAAGCGGCAATTCGGGACAGGATATTTGAGGTGTATTCCGGCGTTGAGTGAATTGCCTTTCTGCTTTCGCCATGTATTCCTGCCCGGAAGCCCCGCCGAAGGCATTCCCGCCCATCAGCCACAAACATGAAAAGCCGAAAGAAAGGCGGCGGGGTCAAGGCCGCGAAGCGCCCGAAGGGCTTGGCCTTGATCACGTCGCCGCTTTCGGCAATGTGCTGTGGCTTGATGGGACGGGAGGAAAGGCTGGGGGAATGTCCCGCAAGGGCCGGACAAATCCTTTTCCATCCAGAAAAAATAGGGGTTGATTTTAGGGGTGAATTTATCGCAATGCCAATTTATTCTATTGTTTTTATTCATAAAAACATGAAAAACTTGATGTTCATGAAGATGCAAGATGCCGAAAAAACTTGGGAACTGATACGCGGGCAGGCGGGGCAAAGCACTGTCCTGCGCACAAGCGGCTTCAACATCAATGAGCAAATCAGCTCCGGCTACCGTGACGCCAATTCAACAACGGTGGAACAGGAAGATCGCGTCGTCCTGCGCGACTTGCAGGAACAGATAGAGGGCGAAGCCCACTTTGTCTTCTCCGGCCAGATCGTCAGGGGCGACATGTTCTTCGCTAATCCGTCTCTCAAGAAGGCACAACTGCGCGTTCCTCAACTTCTACAGCTTTCTCAGGAGAAACAGTATGACCATGCGGCATAACATTATATTGGCCCAGGTTCTTTTCTTTTGTTGTCTTATTGGACTTTGCCATACTGCTTCCGCCGGAACGCCCATGTCTGACCGGATGGCCGTGGAAGCGGGCGTGAAAGCGGAAATCGCCAAAGACCTGGCATCTCCTTACTCCCCGCACGAAAGTCTTTCCGGCAGAACCTGCCTGGACGGCAGGCCGGTGGACGGCTTTCAGGGCGACATTGTGGAACTCTGGTCGAATCTCGAATGCCCGTACTGCGGCATTCAGGAACCGCTTCAGGCGCAGCGGACTCATCCCGATCTGTGCATCGTCGTGCGGCATATTCCCTCGGATGAATACGGCGAATCCCTGAAAAAATCCCTGAGCTATGAAGCGTTGCGGACCTTTTCCGCCAATGCCGCCCACCGCTTCTGGGATTCGGTGCTGCCGAAGACCTCCCTCGGCATTCCGGTTCCCTATGAAGCGGCCCTGCAAACCGCGCTTCAGGACGCGGCCATCGCCCCGGAGGATTTCGCGGATGCCCTGCAAGATGCCGCTCCTCTGGTGAGCGCGGATATTGTCGCCGCGCAGTCCCGCATCACGTCCACGCCGACCTGGATTCTGGAAGGCATCCGCTTCCCGGCCTGCGATTTCAAGGCCGGGGAAGTGCCCACGGCCCTGGAACTGGCCCGCAAAGTTCGCTCCGGCGATACACTGGCAAAAGACGAAATCACGCAAATCATCACGCGCGGCCTGCTCAATGAGTCGCTTCTTTGAGGGGGGGAGAACGCATGAACGTGCATTTTTCGAGCAAAAAGCATGATTGGGCGACTCCCTGGCCGCTGTTCCGGGAGCTGGACGCCAGATTCGGGCCGTTTGAACTGGACGTGTGCGCCACGGCGCAAAACGCCAGGTGCAAAAACTTTTTCTCGCCGGAAGATGACGGATTGCGCCAGGTCTGGCACGGCGTCTGCTGGATGAATCCTCCCTACGGGCGCGCCTTGCCGCGCTGGATGTCCAAGGCTGTGACCGAAGTCTGGACCGAACGCGCCCGGAGGGTGGTCTGCCTGGTTCCTGTCCGGACGGATACGGCATGGTGGCACAGGTATGTCCTGCCCTTTGCGGCGGAAATTCAGTACCTGCGGGGCCGCGTCCGTTTTGAAGGAGCCGCGTCTTCCGCGCCCTTTCCGAGCGCCGTGCTCCTCTTTGAAAAACGCCCTTACAGCGCCAAGGTTTTGTGTGGCCTGCCAGCCGAAACCATATCGTGCCCTTGATGGAGATTCTTGACAGTTTCTCCTCCTTGCCTTAGTCTTACTTTCAAGGAATACCTTACTAGTAAGACCAAGCAAGGAGACAAGCGTATGGAACTCGCCAAGCTCACGACCAAGGGCCAAATCACGATTCCCGCTGAAATTCGTAAGAGACTCAACGTGCAAGCGGGAGACAAGGTTGTCTTTCTTGAGGAAAACGGGCGGATTTTCATCGAAAACGCTGAAAAACTGAAATTCGCCCCGGATGAACATTCCGGCGGGAAGGAATAGCGCTGTACCCATTTGCGCCGCCTTCCCGTCTTTCAGACAAGGACAGGAACGTATGGCCAGACGGCGCAAGCAGACACACGATCCCCGCCAGTTGTCGCTGTTCGACGCAATGGCGAACCAGATCGAGCAGATACGGGCGGAAAACATTCAGGACGACATGCGGGAGGAAAGCATTCCCTACCCCGCAGGACAAACAGAAGAGGAACAGTCCGTTCCCGCCGTGCCGTTGCTGGCGGAAGCGGAAAAAGAGCGTCAGCCGGAACCGGCACGACCGGAACCGGCGCGGGAGGAAAAGCCGTTTCCCTTCCCCACAAACGATGGGGACTCCATGAAACGCCTTGGCGTGAATGGAAAGGGCGATTCCGTATATGAGCTGCAAGACGGCTCCCGCATGTACAGCCCCAACCTGAACATCATGCAGTTCATTGACGGCAAAAAAAGGAAGCCGGAAAAGCTGTATGAAGCCGGGGCCGACGACTATCTGACCATACAGGAACTTTCACATTTCACTCATACGCTGCCCCTGGAGGTGCAACATGCTCGACAGACAAACCTATCCGCTGGAAATCGCAAGAAAGGTTCTCAAGCCCGCAACAATCAACGACGTGCGCAGCGGAGGGTACACCAGTTTGGGCTATTCGATACTGGATCGCTGGGCGCTGAACAGCCCCGACGAACTGAGAAAGCTGGAAGCGATGGGCAAGATAGCCTTCGACCTGAAAGTGTACGGTCAGCAACAGACGGAAGCACAGGCTTTGAACAGCGAAACAGCCCGGCAGGCGAGCCTGCGGGGGATGTCGGATTCGGAGATTTTGGAGAGTATGGGCATCGACATGAGCCTGAGAATTACCAAATAACTTCCGAAGACCGGCTTGGCGTTGGCGGCGCGAAAACCAAATATGCGGATAATATCGCCGCCATACGCCTGCTCAAGCAACTTCAGGCCAACGGCGCGGAATCAGCCACGCCGGAAGAGCAGAAAATTCTCGTCCGCTATGTGGGATGGGGCGGGCTCCCGCAAACTTTTGATCCGAAAAATGAGCAATGGGCCGCTGAATACCGGGAATTGCAGGGCCTGCTTTCCCCGGACGACTATGCGGCCGCCCGCCGTTCCACCCAGGATGCGCATTATACTTCGGAAACCATTATCCGGGGTATCTATCAGGGACTTTCCCGGATCGGCGTCGGCACAGACGAACCGCTCCACATCCTGGAACCGTCGGCAGGCATCGGCAATTTCATCGGCCTTTGCCCTAAAAACTTCAATGCGAAGTTTCTCGCTGTAGAGCTTGACCCCACAACCGCAGCCATCGCTCAGTATCTCTACCCCAAAGAACAGCATCTCAACATCGGCTTCCAGAACAGTCGGCTCCGTCCCGGCGGCATAGACGCCGTAGTCGGCAATCCCCCTTTCGGCAAGCAGGCGTTGTATGACCCTGACTTCCCTGAACTGCGGAAATTCTCGGTCCACAACTACTTTCTCGCCAAATCCATCAGCCTGCTGCGGGAAGGCGGCGTCGCGGCCTTTGTGGTCAGCCGCTATTTCATGGATGCCGTCGATTCCACGGCGCGTGAACATATCGCACAGTGCGCCGACTTCCTGGGAGCCGTCCGTCTGCCCGAAAACGCCTTTCGGGAGAACGCGCTGACCGATGTGACCACGGACATCGTGTTCTTCCAGAAAAACTCCGGGGAAAAGCTGTACAGCCGCGATTGGGTGAACACGGCTTCCATAGAAGTGGACGACCTCAAAAACGGCGGCAGGCGTCCGGCCACGGTCAACAGCTATTTCGTGGAGAATCCCCGGCAGGTCATCGGTACACTGGCCTTTTCCGGGGGGATGTTCGAGGGGGCGCTGAACTGCCTGCCCGATCCGGCCCATGCGGATTTGGGACAGGAAATCGCCGCACGCCTGGACGTGCTCCCTGCGGATTGTTTCGTGCCGCGAGAAGAAAATCCGCTCAATGCGGAAATCAGGACGCGCAACGCGGAATTTATCCGCAGTCCGTATTTTCAGTCTCTGAAAATGGACGCCCTGTGCGTCGAGCCGCAAAGCCGGAGGCTCGTGTTCAAGACCGCCGCCGCATTCGGCGAAAGCGACTACGACATTTTTCCGGTCAAAAATGAGACGGCCCGCCTGCGCCTGATGTCCATGATTCAAATCAGGGATACCCTGCGCGAACTGCTCAACGAAGAAAAGAGCGACGGCGACGAAAGCCGGATGACGACTCTGCGCGCCCGACTCAACACTCAGTATGACGCTTTTGTGCGCCGCTATGGCCATCTCAATTCCCAGACCAACCGGGGCCTCATGCGGAGCGATCCGGAACATTCCCTGCTGGAATCGCTGGAACTGGATTATGACAAGGGCCTGTCGCCGGATACCGCCCGTAAGCATGGCGGCACGGCTCGTCCGGCGTCAGCGAAAAAAGCCGCAATCTTCCGGCAGCGGGTACTCAAGCCCGCCCAGGCCGTGGAACGGGCCGAAACCATCAAGGATGCTCTGCTCATTGCCCTGCGGGAAAACGGCAGGGTGGATTTCAGCCGCATGAGCCAGCTTCTTCAACGCCCCGCCGACGATATTCAGACGGAGCTGCGGGAGCAGGGACAAATTTTTCTGAATCCCGCCAATGAGGAATGGGAAATCCGCGACAAATATCTGACCGGCAATGTCCGGGCCAAGCTGCATCAGGCGCGGGAGGCCGCGCAAACAGACGCCCGCTTCGCTCCCAATGTGGAAGCCCTGTCCGCCGCCATGCCGCCGGACATCGAGGCCGTGGACATCGGCATCCGTTTCGGAGCCTCCTGGGTTCCGGCTCAGGTCTTTTCCGATTTTGTGGAACATCTGCACGGCGGCAACGGCAAGCAGACCATCAGCTACCTGCCGACGCTGGGCCGCTGGGAGGCATCTGTCAGCATATGGGACGCCTCACTCGCCACAAGCGTCTGGGGCATACCCGAATATCCCGCCGGAAAGATTATTGAAGCCCTGCTGACAAACAAATCCATCAAGGTTCAGAAACCGAGCGGGCACAAAGACGAACGCGGCAATGACATCATGGTCATTGACCAGGAATTGACCGCCGCCGCAATGAGCAAAGCCGACGAGATCCGCCAGGCGTTTTTGGATTGGATTTGGGTAGATGATGAACGGCGCGACATGCTGACCAGACTCTACAACGACCGATTCAACACGAACGTCCCCCCGACTTATGACGGTTCCCACCTTGAACTGGTAGGCGCGTCCGAAGCCGTCAAACTGCGCCCGCATCAAAAGAATGCCGTCTGGAGGGCCATTCAGGAGGGAACATGCCTGTTCGACCATGTGGTGGGCGCGGGAAAGACACTGGCCTGCGTCGCCACGGTTATGGAATCCAAGCGTATGGGCTTTCTTTCCAAGCCCATGATTGTTGTACCCAACCATTTGTTATACCAGTGGAAAGATGAGTTCTACAAGCTCTATCCCGATGCGAACATTCTGGTGGCGGACAAGAATGACTTTACCAAGGCCAACCGGGAAAGGCTGTTCGGGCGTATCGCCACCGGCGATTGGGATGCCGTCATTGTGGCGCACAGTTCCTTCAAAAAAATCGACATGCCCCGCGACGTGCAGGAAGAAATCCTCAAGGAGCAAATCGACGCGGTGATTGAGGCCATCGAAGCTTCAAAGGCTGCGGAGGGCGGACGGGCCACGGTCAAGCAGTTGGAGAAGCAGCGAGAAAAGATGGAGGAACGCTATCAGGCCCTGCTTGCCGGAACCGGGCAAAAAGACCGGGCCGTGGACTTCGCGGATTTGGGCGTGGACGCCCTGTTCATCGACGAGTCCCACGAGTTCAAGAATCTGGCCTTCCAGACCACCATGAACGTGTCCGGTCTGGGGAATATCAGCGGTTCCGCCAAAGCCCTCGATCTCTTTATCAAATGCCGCTACCTGCAACGCCAGCATGAAGGGCGCGGCGTGTACTTCATGACCGGTACACCTATCAGCAATACCATTGCCGAAGTTTATACCCTGCAACGCTATATGCAGTATGATGAACTGAAAAATAAGGAGATTGAACACTTTGATGCCTGGGCTTCCACGTTCGGGCAGATTACGAACTCCTGGGAACTTGATGCAACTGGCGTCAACTACAAACTGAAAAGCAGGTTTGCAAAGTTCCAAAACGTACCGGAATTGCTCTCCATGTACCGAACATTTGCCGATGTGGTGACAAAAGCTGACCTTGACGCACAGGCAAAGCAGGCCGGAGAGCGCCCGCTGACGCCTCCGGTTGAAGGCGGCAAGCCTTACAATGACGTAGTGGAACGTTCCCCGGCTCAGGCCGAGTACATGCAGAAAATTATCCATCGCATGGAGCATCTACCTTCGGACCCGCGCATAGATAATCCACTCAAAGTCACCAATGACGCCCGCAAGGCCGGGTTGGATTTCCGGCTGATTGCCCCGGAAGCGGACGATTATTCCGGTTCCAAAATCAACGCCGCCGTCGAACGTATCCACGAAATCTGGCGCGATACCGCTGCGGACAAGGGCACGCAGCTTGTTTTCTGTGATTTGTCCACGCCCAAGGGCGGAAAGCCCCCGGCATCCGCTCAGGCAGAACGGCGAGATTTGGAATCCGAGGCATTTATTGATGTGGACGGCACGCTTGTCCACGAAACCCCGGAACAGGAGAACACGACTGAAGAAGATGAAGACGATGCTCTTGCCGGTGTCGTCAATATGGATGAGGTCATTGCCATGTCGTCCGGCAAGTTTTCCGTGTATGACGACATGAAGCAAAAGCTCATGGCGAAAGGCATTCCCGCTGACGAAATCGCTTTCATTCACGACTCCAACACGGATATACGAAAGGCAAAGCTGTTCAGTGATATGAACGCCGGGCGTGTCCGCATTCTGCTCGGTTCCACCGCCAAGATGGGCGCTGGCATGAACGTCCAAAAAAGACTTGCAGCCGCGCACCATCTTGATGCGCCGTGGCGGCCTTCGGACTTGGAACAGCGGAATGGACGCATTATCCGTCAGGGAAATATATTCTATGAACGCAATCCTGATACTTTTACAGTAAAAATCTTCAATTATGCGACAAAGATGACTTACGACGCGCGGATGTGGCAGACCATTGAGTACAAGTCAGCCGCCATTGAACAGTTTCGCAAGGGCGATCTGCTTCAGCGTGTCATTGACGATGTGGCCTCGGAAGCCGCCAATGCGGCGGAAATGAAAGCAGCGGCTTCGGGCAATCCGCTCATCCTCATGCAGGTGCAGCTTGCCGCTGATCTGCGCAAGCTGGAAGCCCTTTATTCGCAGCATCAGCGCGGCCAGCACCGGATGCGCGACCGCCTGAAATGGCTCAACTCCACGGACTCCCGGCTGGCCAAAGAAGAATCCCTCTATGCGGAAAACATCCGTCGCAGGGATGCCCATACCCGCACGATCACGGAAAAAGGGAAAGAAAAAATCCTGGTGGAGCTGAAGTCTGACGGCAAGACCTTTACATCCAAAGACAGCGAAAAGATAAAAGACCGCCTGCTCGGCGGCGTGAAAGAAGTCACCCGTGACTCCAGCGCCAAAGTCCTGTTCGGCTCCTATCGTGGCTTCGATGTCTATGTCGAACGCGCGGTAACGCGCATGAGCGGCAAGGACGGTTTTCAGCTTTCTCTCCTGGGGACGGGGGAACGGGAGTTCAGGCCGGGAAACCTGTTCTATGACTTTGAAGAAAAATTCAGCCTGGCCGGTTTGTTCCAGCGCATCGACAACTTTCTGGCCAAGGGGCTGGACGATGCTGTGGAAGCGCAGCGGGAAAATGCAAGGCAGGAACGCGCCGAACTGGAAACCGTCAACGCCGCTCTAGGCAAGGAATTTCCCCAACAGGAGGAACTGGCGCTGGCACGGGAGAACCACGGCGCGGTTATCAGGGAATTGCAGCGGATGCAGGACGACGCCAGTTACGTTTCCACCTGGACGCCGAAAACATCTCTGACCGATGAACAGCAGACAGTCATGGAAGCGCCGCCGAAGGAAAAACGCGGCAAGGAAGACGGTATTGTCGCCGCGCCGCCAGAAAAAGAGTTCCATACACTCAAATACGGCGAAGGCGAGGGACGAACGGAATACACTGTCTCCAACCAGCACAACGGCTACACGCTAAAAAATGGGTATGTCCTGCGCCGTACCTATTTCAACAGCCACGTCGGCTCCTTGGCGGGCAGTCTCTACGATGATGGGAAATGGCACAGTACGACGACTGTGCCGCAAGGGGTGAAGTTGCGGCTGTTCGCGTCACTGGAAGAGGGCCTGTCCGCCGCCCGCGAGGATGCGGCACGGCGCGGCCTCAAGGAAGCGCAGCCTGCCGAAGCTGCCGCACCAGTGGCGGCGCTGGATGGTGAAACCTTCCGTGAACGGCTTGCCGACGCCGGTTTTCATCCTACCGGCAGTGATTTTTACGGCAAGAATGAGCATTCCAGGACAATGGATGCGGGCGATGGCGGTATCTTCCAGATGCGGATTTTTCAAACCGCCGACAATCAGGCAGGTCTGCACATTCAGTACGAAAAGTACAATATGATTGACGGATCGCGCATGGTGGATGCTCAGTTCGGCACGTTGGATGAAGCGATAGAATTTGTCGGCGGTTATCAAACGCCTGCGGAGCGCCCGGCTGCTTCCGTGCCGGGGGAAGCCGCAGGATATGTGCGCGGCATGGCGTTTTCCCGGCCGCGAATGCGGTAAGACTCTCCCGCCGGTCATACCAGGCGGGGTAACGGCGAACGAAAACATATTTGTCAATTCAACCAATAAAATACAAGGAGTTCTCATGTCCGGTTTTATGTCTTCAAGCACAGCCCTGATGATCTGCAAGACCGATTCCGCCGCCTCGCTTGGCCTGGACGCCTTGCGGCAACACGCCTTCACCCCTGAAATCGACGCGGACGGCAGGCGTTTCGGTTGGGTGGGACTTGGCGATCCTCTGGATACTGACGGTTTTGAACTGGCCTCCGTGGATGCCCGCTTTATGGGCTTTTCCTTCCGTCTGGATACACGCAAGGCGTCCGGAGCTGTCATCCGGCTTCATCTTGCCGAAGCCGTGCGGGAGGAAATCGCCTCCGGCAAAAAGGTGGGCGGCAAGCGAAAAAAGGAGCTGAAAGAAGCCATTACCGCCAAACTGACCGCCAAGGCGGAATTTGTGCCGTCCATCATTGACTGCGTATGGGATGCGGAAAAAGGACGGCTTCTTGTGGCTTCCGCTTCCGCCAAGGCGGTTCAGCCGGTGCTTGATCTGTTCAAGACAAGCTTCGGCATTGACGCCGCGCCCATCACGCCTGCGGGGGACATGCCGAAACTCTTTTCGGCCATTCTCCGGGGCGAGGGCTATCCCTGCCTTGGCTACACGCTTCATGCGATGGGATCGGCCAGTCTGGCCGCGCCCGAACAGGCCGAGGAAAAAGCCGTTGTAGCCGTGCAGAACAGCCTGAACGCTGTGGCTCAGGCGCTTGAGGAAGGCATGGCTATCCAGAAGCTGCATCTGGTGGCCACGTCCGACGCCGATCCCGACCGGCAACTGGAGTTCACACTGGATGCCGGGCTGGCTATTTCTGGCCTGAAACTGCCCAAAGCTGAGAAAGGCGCGGAAGAGGATGCCGCGTTCCTCGTGAATGCCGACATCTGCTCGCGGGTGGCGGATATGGTGGAGGCTCTGGCCTCGGCGTAGCTCACAGCGTTGTGGGAGCTTATGGAGCGGCAGGCCGGAGCTGTGTCTCTGTCTGTCGCTCTTTTCGAGTACCCCCCCAAAAAATGCCGCTTGCCTCATAAAGAAACAAACGGCAGTATATTTTACTGAATATGCAATTACATCAGCTTGTCGTCATCTTTTTTGATCTGGTCAATAAACGCCTGCAACGACTCCGCATGGTATGCGGAAAGCGTCAGTTTCCGCAGGGCGTTTGAGTCAGATGAACTCGCAATATAGGAAGTCACGGATTGGGGGAGCGCTCCAAAACGGGCCTCCAGCAAGTCCCGCAAGGCCAACCCTATACCTTCAGCCTTTCCTTCAGCCTTTCCTTCAGCCTTCCCAATTATTACCCCTTGCCGAATGTATTCGTCTTTCCACTGAGCTGCACGTTCTTCCAACATGGCGTCAACCTCCCGCAAGTCTTGAAATTCGGGAATTTCTTCTGTTATGCCAGAGCGTTTAAGGACAACACGAGCCAACCATATTGTAAACGCTCGACGCAAAACCAAGTATTCAGGCCCATGAAGTCGGCTTATCAACCCCTTGACTATCTGCCGAACCTGTTCCGGTTCCTGCGCTCGTTCCAGTCTCAGGAGCTGAGCGACCAGGCCCTTGCTTTTGTCCAGTTCATCTCCTGACACTCGACTTTCGTCCAACAAAAAATGCCGATGCTGGGGACGATAAAATTTCAGGCTCTCCGGCATGGGAGCGAACAATGCCGCCACATCCTGCGGAGCTTTCCATGCCTTGCCTCCATTGTATATAACAATGGGAAACACCGGCGGCAAGCCCTCATTTTCGCGGATATTTCCAGTTTTGACGAGATCGAGCAGCAACAGTGTCGTGTAGGACAGCATTCTCAACGCCATCCAGTGGTCGGGCGTGCTCTGGAACTCCAGGAGCAACGCCACATAACACCATGAACCTTTTTTCCAGCCGACACGCCAGACAATATCGTCATGGCGTTCCCGCAGGTCGTCCGTCACATAACTGCCCGAACAGCGTTCAAGCGTAGAAAAATCAAGGTCCGCGATGAAATCAGCGGGAACAAAATCCCGTAACAGTGATTCCACCATTTCAGGATTGCTGAAAAACTGCTTGTACGCAGAATCATGTGGTATTCGTTCTTTTCCCATATGAATATCCTATCTGAGTAATGCCCGATGGGCAAGATGCTGAACATACTTTTTCCCTGTTATTTCCTCATACTATGTTTCATCCTATTTCATCCGTATACGCTGCTCCTTTTCTTCTGTGCGTTCAATCTTCCTCCACAGTTCCCGATACCGCTCATTCCGCTCCAAGTCCCTGTCTCCGGCGGGGCCGAAGGCGTAATCCGCCGTTCTCTCGGCGTACCGCTGCCAGTTACGCCCGGTCTGCAAGTCCCTAATGGTCGGGGCACAAGCCCGGATGGTTTCTTCCACGGCCTCCCGGCTATGGCCATTGGAGCGAAGTCGCAGAGCGATCATGGCGTCCACGCGGGAGTAGTCCTCAATGGTCAGATGTCTGCGAATGTTCTCCAGATGGGCATAGTAGGCCGCCGCCGGATTGCCGGGCCGCAGATCCGGCGGCTGAAACGTCCGGCGCTCGGTCTTCCGCTTCTCAGCGGCCTCCACGTACTCGCGGTCAATCCTTCTGGCCAGAGCCAACGCCTTGCCGCATTCCCGGCGCTCCGCAAACAGGAGCTTCACTTGCGGGAATGAACCGTCTTCCCGCCGATGCTTCGGCTTGCGGTTCTCAAAGCCCGGCGCACGGTGCGGATGGATGCAGCCGCACAGTTTCTTGTCGCCGTACTCCCGGTTCAAGCGTTCCGTGATGCGGTTGCCCACGTCCCGGTCAAATTCCGTTCCCAGCTTGGGAATGGTCAATAAACACTGGTAATTGCCCGGAGAGCTTTCCAGCACCACAGAGGGCCGAAAACCGTCCTCCTGTAGTTTTTTCAGGCTGTCGCGGGTCATGTCATCAATGAGGATGTGATGCCGGTCATCCGACAGCGGCGTATAGTAGAGGTTTTCGCCACGCCGCTGAAAGCGCAACATTTCCGACATGTGGGCCTCCAACTCGTTCGGGGAAAAGCCTCTGGTCATGCCGCCCTTTTTATCCAGGATGAATGTCTTTTTACCGCCGTCCTCTTCCATTTTTATGCAGGTCACACGATAGCGATCCGCATTCACGGCAGCGGCATATTTTCTGAAATCCATGAGTTCCCGCATGACTTCCATTCCCCTTTCCGGCCTTGGCACAGGAGGCGGGGCGTGTCTTTTTTCTTCCCGTGCCGCCCGATACCGCCAGCGTTCCGCCTCCTTCTCCAAGCCTTTCGCCCGCAGCCAGTTCTCAAAACGCGGCTTGCCTCCGCGCGCTTTTTTCCGGCCTGAACGAAGGAAAAGCCGTTCCTCCCTCTGCTGCACCATCAAACAATGTCGGGCGATATTCAGAACAGGCAAACCGTATTTCGCCAGGCGAGAAAGTGCTCTTTTCCGCTCGAACCTGTGCCGTTCCTTCATCCGGGCAAGCTCGGCATTGCCCGCTGTCTCCATCTTTTTCGGCGTTCCGGCAAACTCTTGCTGATACGCTTTCCACTCTTCGAGATTGACGGAACTCACCGGCTCAGGGGTAATCTTTCCCAGGTCTTCGGGGTACGCACCTTCCTCAAATTCCCCCAACCTTTTGCACAACTTTCCCATGCTGAAAACTCGGTCTACGGAGGATGCTTTCACGGCCTTTTCCCCCACAAAGATGATGGCCCCGGAACCTTTTTTCTCGAAACGCAAACCGACTCCCGCCAGCTTCTCATGCAATTCGGCCCACGATTTCGCGTTTTTGATGATGCCGTGGCCGCGTTCCTGCGCGATGCGCTGGGCGGATTTTTCGCCGGTGGCGTGTTCAAAATCCAAAGCGGCCTGCTTCGGTTTTATCTCGCGGGCCGTCCTTCTTCGCGCCAGCTCACCGTCTTCCAATACCGCATACATGGGGTTTTCTTCGCTGGCCCACCCTTGCTTGTGTTCAATGTGAGCCACGATTTTATGCGCTTCCCGGATGTCCAATCCATTGAAAGGAAGCACGACTTTTTCCGTTTCCGGGTTCATTCTGTTGACCGCGATATGCAGATGATAATTGTCGGTGTCATAGTGCAGGCCATAGACGGTCTGATGTCCGGCCAGCCCCATTTTCTCAAGGAACATATCCACGACTTTCTCCACCTGTTCCCTGGTGGGCTGTTCCCCTTCCTGCCAGGAAAACATCCAGTGCTGCACCGGCATGTGACTGTGGGCCGACTCCCGCGCAAGGGCGATCATTTCCGCTTTTTGGCCCACATGAGTGGCCGAAAGAAAACCTCTTCCACCCGCGTATTCGATTTTCTCCTGCGGATTTCTGTTGTGGGGGTAGCGGATGTAATCCACGAGGTCGCCTATCTGCCACGCCTTGGGCTTTTCAGCTTTCGTGTTCTTGATTTTCTTGACGATCATGATGGCACCGCAACGAGATTTTCTGGATGGCCCAGACCAAATTCCGCAGGACGTCTTCCTGCCGTTCCAGAATGTCTGGAGGCGCTTCGGCCTGCCGAAGCGTATCGAAATTGTGTTTGAGCAGGCCGCCGATACGCCGCAGTTCCGCAACGGTACTCAGGTCCGTATGAGCCGTAAGGGGTCTGCCTCCGAAAAAACGCCGCCGCATGTATTCCGACAGGGACAGCCCGGCGATTTCCGCCAGCTCCGTGAGGCGCGTTTTTTCTCTTTCGGTGACGCGGATCGTCACCCACTTCCGGGCGGCGCTTCGTCCGCCTTCTTCCGTCTTTCTGTCTTTCATGCCTTGGCCTTTGGAATGCGAGAAGCGAAGCGCCGAGCATTCCGGGGATTCCAGGGGGCTTGTCCCCTGGCAGGATGGGGGTTGTGCGTGTAGCACAACCCCCATCCTGCCACGAAGAACCCGCCTCGTGCAGTGGCCAAATTGTATATACGGAGAAATTTCTTGTATGCTGGCGGCACTCTTTCCCAAGGAGGAAATGCTATGGCCCAGAACGCGACAATCCGTCCTCAGCAGATAGAACGGGCAAGAAAACTGCTTCAGGATTTACCGGAGAAAGAAGACAGAAAAACACGCCCGGAAGCGGCGGAACTGCTGGAGAGAGATTTCAGAAAGGCAAAAGAGAAAGGCTACAATCCCAGAGAACTGAGCCAGATGCTCAAGAACGAGGGTATCATCATTCCCGCCTATCTCATAAAGCGATTTTTTGCGGAAAACGGGAATGCTTCCATCCCTCAGAAAAAGGAGACGACACCTGTGGAAAAACAAGCCCCGAAAAAAGCATCTTTTATTGTCCCTGATACTTCAGACGAGGAGCTGTAACATGAACATGCCCATCTTTTATGTTGGAGGAAGCAAAGGCGGCGTCGGCAAGAGCAAGCTGACCTTCGCCCTGATTGACTATCTGCTCGATGATGGAAAACAGGTGCTTCTGCTGGAAAGCGATACCTCGAATCCCGATGTGTACAAGGCCCATCATCAGCATGAAAACGGTATGCTGGTCTGCAAGGAAATAGACCTGGATATTTCAGACGGGTGGATAGAGCTGGTCAATGCGGCTGACGAATTTCCCGACCATTGTCTGGTGATAAATTCCGCAGCCCGGAGCAATACCGGCATTGCCAAATACGGCTCGACTCTGCGTGAAACACTGGCGGAGCTGAATCGAAATCTTGTTACGTTCTGGGTCATCAACCGGCAACGGGATTCCGTCGAATTGCTGCGCGGTTTCCTGAACGTCTTTCCCGATGCGCTGATTCATGTCTGCCGGAATCTGTACTTTGGAAGTCCGGAAAAATTCGAGCTGTATAACCGGTCAAAGTCCAGAGAGATTATCGAACGCAAAGGTCGGACACTGGATTTTTCCGATCTGGGGGACAGAATGGCCGACAAACTGTATTCCGGCAGAATGCCCATCAAAAAGGCTCTGGAAGAACTGCCCATCTGAGATCGCGCTGAACTGCGCCGCTGGAAAAATGCCTGCGCGGAAATGTTCCGTACAGCTCTCAATGAGGTGTAGTCATGGATAAGGAAACCACGGACATTCTGGAAAAACTGCTGGAGCGGAAACTCGAAAACGGGGAGAAAGAACGCCTGCAACGGATATAGGATACTCTACGCATCGGTCCGAATGACGCGCTCTGGGCCATCATCGCGGCTATGGAATATCCGCGCATTTATTATGAGGAACTACCGGAGAAAATCCGCGCCGTCACATCCGGAATTTTTGAGGACATTGCCGAGGCTTCGGAAAAAGAGGTTGCGCTGGCGCAGAGCCGCCTGGCGGAAAGCGTAGTGAAATAGGCGGAAAGTCTGTCTCGAAAATATCATATCATATCCATACATGGATGACATGGGGAGCCGCCGCATCTTTTTTACTGCTGCTCTACGGAAGTCTCCTGCTGTGGGTCGGATTCCGGCTTGGTTCGAGGCAGGTGCAGCCGCCCGCCCTGTTACGGATGCCTGCGGGAATCATTCTGGCCGCAATCTGCCTCTGCTGCGGCATCTTTTTCGGGATGCTCGCCGCAAAAAAATTCTCCGAAGAAAATCGGGTCTGGCGTAAATTCCTGCTGGCGGCAATCGCCTGCATCGCGTCGGGAGGATGTATCATCGCATTGACTTTGATATAATATTCCCTCTTGTCTCATACATAAAAAAGATGCCGTGCGATAAAAATCTTCACACGGCATTCTCTTTTTTATCAAGAGCGAATACAAGCAAAAAACTTTCACAGCAAGAGCATTTATGGAATCAGATTCAAAAATATTTTCTTTTTTCCTTAGAGAATGTCCGGCATACACCTTGCTATGCAAGTTTTCTCCAAAGAATGCAGGCCAGAGCAAGGTAAAGCAGCCCCATAAAATTGACGAGGTAACAACAGTAGCGAGTGCGTAGGCTCCGAAATCCCTTCGACCAGGCGAATGTCCGTTCCACTACCCAACGGCGGGCAGGATTGCTCCGGCGTTCACGGACTTCTTCCCAACGGCTGCGGATATGCTCCTCAAATCCGTTAACATAGACTTCCTCGCTGACTCGCGGATAATCATACCCCTTGTCCAGACAGAGGTGTCGAACTTCAGCCCCCAGAAACCAGCCACCCATTTTCCGAAAGTTTTTCAGGGTTTCTCCTATCAGGCGGCTGTCATGTATATTGGCGCCTGTGGCCGTCACTCCCAACGGAATACCCTGACCGTCCACATGAAGATGGATTTTGCCGCCGCTTCGTCCTCTGTCCGTCGGGTTGCGTCCGAGCCCCTCAGCCGCTGATTTTTTGAGAGCGCGTCGGCGCTTGCAGCAAGGTGCCGTCCATAGCTTGCCATTGGGCATCTACACCGACTTTTTCCCCATATTCCGCAAGGAATATACGAAAAATCTCCGCCATGACACCGGCTTTGCTCCAGCGTTGGAAGTGCTCGTGGACAGTGCTTTTTGCGCCATAGCAGGCGGGAAGCATGGCCCATTGGCATCCACTCCGGCATTTGTAGAGAATCCCGGCAAGAATTATGCGCTGTGAAATCGGCTTGCCGCCGCCACTTCTTTTTCGCTTGAATGGTGCAAGAAGGGGCTCGATACGTTCCCACAGTTCCTCAGGCACATCACGAAAATCTGTCTGTTTCATGAGACGAGCTTACCTTTTTTTAAATCAAAAAACATGCCGGACATCCTCTTAATAAGCTCTATGTTACCGGAATAAAACCTTCAATAGCGTATGCTTTCAGCAAGTATACAACAATTCAACAGGACAGGAGAAAAACATGACACAGGCCGTCCTTCTTTTCCCATGCGGAACCGGCGCAAACACCCCAATGCGGCTTATACGGGTTTGCCGTAGTTTTATGGTCCATCGTCAATCTTTTATCAGGAGAACGCCGCATGGTTCGCCGCCGTCCGTCAGTTTCCTCCGCAAGCTCGCCGTCTTTGCCGGTCAAAAGGAACAGCGGGCAACCGGAGCGCAACACCTTCAATTTTGATGGTTTTGTTTCATCTGTCTACCTGCCGCATATCCGCTTGCGCAAACGGAGCTGGAGCGTGGATGAACGCATTGCGCGGCAGCATTTATCCCCGACGTTCGGAGCGCGGGAACTTGCCGACATACAACGTCACGAAGTGGAAGACTGGCTGCACGGACTGTCGTCCAGCGGTTTGGCTCCGGCCACCTGCAACCGTATTCTGGCGGCCTTCAAGACAATCTGCTCTCTGGCCGTAATGCGTGGTCTTCTGCCCGCAGGACAATCCCCATGCACGGGAGTCTCGCCTTTCAAAATCCACGCGCAGCGGGAACGCTACCTCTCGCGGGATGAGGCACAACGGCTCATGCGGGCGCTGGAAAAAAGCGACCGGCAGGAGTCCTTTGCCATCCGCCTGCTTCTGCTGACCGGCGCACGCAAAAACGAAATCCTCAAAGCGCGCTGGGAACATGTCCGTCTGGATCAGCGCCTGCTCACCGTGCCGCTGTCCAAGTCCGGCAAGCCGCGCCATATTCCGCTGTCCGACGAGGCCATAGCGGTTATTCGCGCCATTCCACGCCAGCCAGGCAATCCGTGGCTGTTTCCCGGCCGTGCTCCGGGAAAGCCCCTCAGCGACCTCTATCTGTTCTGGAACAAACTCCGGCGGGAATTGGGACTTGCCGATGTGCGTATTCACGACTTGAGGCACACCTTCGCCTCGTTTCTGGTCAATGCGGGGCACTCTCTCTATGAAGTGCAAAAACTGCTGGGGCACGGCGATCCGCGAACCACCATGCGTTATGCCCATCTGGGGCAGGCGTCATTGCTGGCGGCGACTGAGACAGTGAGCTGCTTTTTCATCCCGTCCAAACGCGGCAACAGCGGACAGGGCCTTTTTCTTCCTCCCGCCGGGAGAAATCCTTTTTGGGAAACGGCGCACCCTGATTGCATAGGGAGAGGATACAAGGAAACAGGACAACGTGCCCCATGAAAAGATAGCCAACCGTAAATGAAAAAGGAGGGATGGAGACTTTTCTGGGTAACTTTGGGTGCCTTCTGACTTGTCGGGCTGTCTTCGGACATGTGCGGACTGCTCATCGACAGGCACACTGTCGATGATGTTTAGAAAATCAATATAGTAGGGTAGGCTTGTTGGCAATATCTGTTTTTGGAAAAAAGTTCCCATATTTTGGACCTGAAAAAACTTTGTAAAGTCATCAGGTTATAGCTTTCTGGTTTTTCTTTTTTCCGCAAAAAATCGACAGTGTGCCTGTCGATAGTATTGCTGACAGAAGAATTCAAATTTCCCTTGAAGAGAGTGGTAATCCACGAATAAAGGAGATTATAATGACTTGGAATAATTTACCAATATCCAGGAAGATTGCTCTTCTCATGGGAACCTTGCTCGTTGTCATCTGCGGCCTCATGGTTACATCATACATAACCGTCAACCGCTTGGTTCGGGGAACCAATTCGATCAATGAAACTGAAACGATTTCGACGATCATGCTACTACGCGAGATTGACCACTTGAAATGGATTACTTCATTGCAGCGCTTTATTTTTGACGAAGATATGAAGGAATTGGATATTCAAGTGGATCACCATAAGTGTACTTTGGGCAAGTGGTACTACGGAGAAGACCGCAAATCCGTTGAAAACCGTTTTCCGCAGTTACGTAAAATTCTGAGCGAAATGGATGAACCACATGCCGCTTTGCATATGTCTGCCGATGTTATCCGAAATTTGAAAAACGAAGGCAAGTTCCATGATGCGAAAGCGTATTATATGGATGTTTCCTTGCGGAGTCTCGGAGAAGTGCAAAAACTTCTTTCCGAGTTGAATGACGCCATGCGGAAGGAAAAGGCTGCCGGCCTCGAACAGATGCGGATCGCCGAATATCATTCTCTCGTCGAGTTGGGCCTGGCAGGCGGCTTGGGTATTATTCTGACGGCGGTGATCCTTCTGGTCATTTCGCGGACAGTGACAGCGCCTATTATCAGGCTTGCGACGTACGCCGACAAAGTTGCCGCCGGTGAGTATAGTGCCCATTTCGATTGCGACACCGTCAGAAAAGATGAAATTGGGCGGCTGGCTTCGTGTACCGGGCGTATGGTCGACAGCATGGTGACGGCATTGCGCCGGGCTGACGAAGAAGCGATGGCGGCACAGGCAAGTTCCCGCAAGGTGGAAGAGGCGCTATTACGAACAGAGGAGGCGCAGCGCGAAGCGGAAACAGCAAGGCATAACGCCATGCTTACCGTCGTGGGGCATCTTGAAGATGCGGTGCATATCGTTTCTTCCGCCTCCACTGAACTGACCACCCAGGTTGAGCAAGCTAGCCAAGGCGCGTCCGAATCAGCCAATCGCCTGTCCGAAGCGGCCACGGCCATGAATGAAATGAGCGCCACCGTGCGGGAAGTGGCCAGGAACGCCGGTTCCGCTTCCGCCGTCTCCGCTGAAACCAGAGAAAAGGCCGAGGCAGGCGCGCGGGTGGTGGAAAAGGCCGTGCGTAGCATCGAAGAAGTTCATCAGTTGTCCCTGGACCTCAAGGCGGACATGGCTCAGCTCAACGAGCACGCCCGGGATATCACCCGGATCATGGGCGTCATCTCGGACATCGCGGACCAGACCAACCTGCTGGCCCTCAACGCGGCCATTGAGGCGGCCCGTGCGGGAGAGGCCGGGCGCGGCTTTGCCGTGGTGGCCGACGAGGTGCGCAAATTGGCTGAAAAGACTATGACCTCCACCCAGGATGTGGGCAACGCTATCAAGGCCATTCAGGAGAGCACGGCCAAAAGCATGACCGGTGTGGACAACGCTGTGGAACGTATCGGCGAGGCCACGGAGCTGGCCAATCAGTCCGGTCATGCCTTGCAGGAAATCGTGGCCACCGCGGAAGTCACCAGTGATCAGGTCAACGCCATAGCCACGGCCAGTGAGGAGCAGTCCGCAGCTGGCGAGGAGATCAACCAGTCCATTGTTCAGGCCAACGACAGATCCCGCCAGACTGCGGAGGTCATGATTCAGGCCGCCCAGGCGGTGTCCGATCTGGCGGCTCAGGCTCAGAGACTTATGAAGTTGATCCGGGATATGAAAACAGCCTAAGTGAGGTTTGACATGACTGTGGGAAAGAAAATCAGTGGTGGATTCTGCATTATCCTGTTATTGACTCTTGTGCTGGGATATCTTGCTATAAGTGCAATGCAGGATGGAGTAAAAACGTCTGAAAATATCAGCAAAGATCGTGTTCCACGTTTTACTGTTGCGTCTTCTTTGGAAAGCGATATTTTGGAATATGCCAGACTGTATTTCATGTTCGAGACATACAAGAGTGATGAATATATCGAAAAACTTGAAAGACAAAATGAGATTATTAAAGATGACATTATAAGACTGCAAGAATTGCAAAATAAACATCCATATCCAGATACAGGCGTTTTTTTGGACAAATTTCCCAAAGATCTGGAAGCATATCTGGAGGTTATGCGTTCATGTATTGTTTTGATTCAAAGCATTCAGGAAAACAATGTTGCCGGACTGCGGGCGGGTAAGGCCTCTGAAGTGAGCTTGGAAAAGTTGATCGCTGCTCTCGGCAGAGACTCCCGTTTTCTCATGGAAGCGGGGCAGGGCTCTCAGGCCGCCATACTTACGCAGTATATGTCCACTGTTTCCGCTGACCTTACGGATGTGGGCAATCTCATCAAGGACGCGCTGGTCGCCCAGACTATGAATGATGAGGCGCTATTTTCCAAACTTGGAGAGAAAAGCGCGGTCGTCATTAAACACCTTGAGGAGTTGCGGGGAAAATTTGACAGGCGGGAATATAGCGACCTGTTGGAACAGTCCATCGCCGCCTCACAGGGTATGGGCAAGCAAATTGAACAATTGCAGGCAATACACAAGCAACTGAGGGAACATTCCAAAAACAGGCTTGAATTGTACAATTCCCTGAAACAGCAGACCCTCAGTCTGAGCACGGCTGTTGCCGACAACACCCAAAATGAGGTGAACAGGGCTGCGGAAACGCTGAGCGCTTCCACAACGCAGACCATCATAATTTTGATCGGCGTCTTGGTTCTCGGCATCGGCGCCTCCCTTTTTATCACCAGGATGATCGTCAAGCCTCTGGTGGTCACCCAGGCTTTCGCCAAGGCTGTTGCCGACGGCGATCTGGAAAAAAAACTGGATATACACGGCACTGATGAGATCGGCATGCTGGCGGATGATTTGCGCCAGATGGTGACCAGCCTGAAGGAGAATATCAACGAGGCCCAGAGAAAATCCCGGGAGGCTCAGACAGCCATGGAAGAAGCCAGGGAAGCCATGGGCCGGGCGGAAGAGGCTGCCCGCAGGGCTGAAAACGCCAAGCGGGAAGGCATGTTGGCCGCCGCCGGGCAACTGGAAGGTATGGTGGATATCATTTCCTCTGCCTCAACGGAGCTTTCCTCCCAGATCGAGCAATCGAACAGAACCGCCGCGGAGTCCGCGCGGCATCTTTCCGAAGCGGCCACAGCCATGAACGAGATGAACTCCACGGTTCAGGATGTCGCCAAAAATGCCAGCAACGCCTCAGGCGCTTCCAGCGACACCAAGCAGAGAGCCGAAGCGGGGGCACAGGTTGTGCACGAAGTGGTGCGGAGCATCGGCGAAGTTCAGAACGTATCCATTCATTTGAAAGAAGAGATGGAGCAGTTGAACGCCCATGCGCAGGCTATCACTCAGATCATGAGCGTTATTTCCGATATAGCCGATCAGACCAATCTGCTGGCGCTCAATGCCGCCATTGAGGCGGCGCGGGCCGGTGATGCCGGGCGCGGCTTCGCTGTGGTGGCCGATGAAGTGCGCAAGCTGGCTGAAAAAACCATGTCCTCCACCCAGGATGTAGGCAACGCCATCTCGGTTATTCAGGAAAGCACTGCCAAAAGTATGGAGGCTATGGACAACGCGGTGTCGCGAATTTCTGACGCCACGGAACTGGCCAATCAGTCCGGCGCGGCCCTGCGGGAAATTGTCAGCACGGCGGACGACACCTTTGACCGGATCCAGGCCATCGCCACAGCCAGCGAGGAGCAGTCCGCCGCCAGCGAGGAAATCAACCGTTCCATCATCACGGTCAACGACATGTCCAGGCAAACAGCCAGCTCTATGACGGAAGCCGCCAAGGCCGTGGCTGATCTGGCCGCGCAGGCGCAGTCCCTTACCGGGCTGATCCAGGAAATGAAAAAAGCATAACGGACTCTGGACATCCTACTGCTGGTAACCGAAAAAGGTGTGCTCCCTCAGGGAGTACACCTTTTTCGGCTTGGCCGCGCCGAGCGCAGGCGGTCAATAAAAAGAAGCTCCTGTGTACTTCGTCTTATATCCTATCCTTTCCCTTCGCACAATGCGAAAAGAATAAAGCCGATTACTGGATATCTACCCCAAGTGAAACACGGATCCTCTTGAGGCTTTCTGATTCTTCTCTGCCCACAATCAGCCCTTATTTAACAACATCAACCACACATTCAGTTGATTTATTTAATTTTTTAAAAAATTTAAGAAGTATATAAATTGGCCACTGCCCGGCCTGATTTCTCCATGCTACACACGATTCAATCCCTTTTGAGTCTGTCTTAGCCATTAATAAGGAGAAGTTATGTTGGAGCTACTGACCAAGAAAGAACAAGATGTTGTCAATCTACTGATGAAAGGTACAACACCAAAAAAAAATTTCTCATGAACTGTACACATCACACAAACTTATACACCTGCATCTTTCTCGTATCCGCAAAAAGTTTTCTGTGCATACTACGATAGAAATCATGCGTTGTATCGGGGATATGATGGATTACCCCAAGTACCCCATAAAACTTACACCTCGCGGAGCGGAAGTATTTCGACTGTCTCTCGGCGGATTCAGTACCACAGAAATCGCCAACTGCCTGAAAATCACACGAAGTGGCGTCCGGCGGCATAGAGAAAAAATGCTCATGGCAAATGGATGTAATTCCATACTGGAATTGGTTGCAAAATATTACGGGACATACGCTGAGTAATATTCTCAAGGATGTTTCATGGAAGCTGACGGACGTACTATTATCATTTCCACGCCGGAAGAACTATTTCCCCTTATTACGGAAGCCGTGCAACTCGCCGTTTATGAGAATACCCGAAATACTTCTAACGGCCCTCCTCAAAAGTTGCTTGCTCCCAAGGATGTGGAAAGGGAGTTTGGCATTCGCCAAAAAACGCTCGCCTACTGGCGTCAGGAAGGTATCGGCCCAGCCTATACGACCTTTGGCAGGCGCGTCTTCTATGAACGCGCTGTACTGGAAAAGTATATTGCCTCTGGACGTATCCAAACTTCGGAATCAAGATGATGGATTTTTCAGGCCAGCATATCCCCTATGATGGAGAGCTTTTCGTTTTCCTGTCCGGGGAACAGATGAGCATACCTCATCGTCATGGTGATATTCTTGTGGCGCATGAGTTTTTGCAACTCCATGAGCGTGACCTTGCCGGACTGCGCCAGCCAGGAGGCAAAAGTATGCCTCATGGTATGCAGGGTGACTGCGTACAAGCTGTCACCGTCTTTCGGAGCCAGTCCGAGCTTTCTGACGGCGGTCTGGAAGCAGGCGGGCGTTTTCTCAAACGCCACCTTTTTGCGGGGCTGCTGGAAGATGGGTTCCACTGGCTTGCGCCTGTACGCCTGAAGCATCCGGATCATATCTTCCGGTACACGGACGAAGACACGTTTTCCCCCTTTCTGAATGATATAAAGGCCGCAGGCGTTGGCATCCACGTCCTGCCCACGCAGCTTGAAAATCTCCGTGGGCCGGAGGCCCGTTCGCAACGAGAGCAAGGCCATGTCGTGCAACTGCGGATGACGCTTTTCGAGATCGTCCAGAAGAGCCTTAGCCTCTTCTTTGGTCAGGAAGCGCAATCTTTCATTGTTGGCCTTGACCATCTTCCATGTGCCGCCCTTGGTGGACAGCGGATTGACCCCATTCCATACGCCGGTGGCGATGGCACGGTTTATGGCGGAACGCATGAACGAGAAGATATTGTTCACGGTCTGCCCGGCCAGTGTTTTCCGCTTCCCTGTTCCGGGGTTGGAACTTCCTGCGCCCTTTTTCCGCTTTGTATTCCCGGTAGGCGTTTTCAGGAGCTGCGCCTTGAGATTGGAAAGCAGATTCGGGTTCAGTTCAACGACAGGGAGAGCATGAATTTTGGCCTTGAGATGGGCGCTGTATTGGCTATAATGCTGGTCAACATACTTTCCTTCGCTTCTGCCCCAGGCAAGGTAGGCATCAACGATCTCCCCGATGGTGATTTTATCCCGTTCAATGGGATTGACGCCGGTGGCCTCAAACTCGGCAAGGAATTTTGCCCGCTCTTTTCTGGCTGTGGATGGGCGTATGCCTTTACTGTGTCTGCCGACGGTTTTCCAGTGGCCTTTGCCTTCGTGGTCAGCGTACCAGAAGGCATAGATGAGATCGGGCTTGCCTGTGCGCGGATCACGCTTGGCGGACTCGCGGCAGAAAACGCCCTCGAACTTGGTTTTTATGTATTTTCGGCTAGTTGTGCTTTGCATGAAAGCAGGATAGCCAGTGAAATCTATTTCTGCAAGATGCTTATCCAGAACTTATCCAAAATGGATTTTTGGGATAAAAATCTTGAAGATAATTTATTGAATTTATTGATTATTTATCTCTTACTACTGGCGATATGTGACCGAGAGAGAGAGAGAGAGAGAGAGAGAGAGAGAGAGAGAGAGAGACTTCTGGTCATCGAAGTCCCAAGTGCCAGCGATGCATTGATAACACTTTATAATAATACAGCTTTTTCTACATTTACATATTGGAGTTGCCATCTTTATCTCTTTACAGAAAAAACTTTGCGTATGTACGCTGAAAAAGCAGGTTTTACAACTGTCAAGATGCTGCAGTATCAGCGCTACCCATTGGCAAATCATCTATTTTGGCTGGCGCAGGGAAAGCCCGGCGGACAACATGTATGGATGCTTTTCAACCGGCCTGGATTGATTGAAGAATATGAAAAAGTATTGGCAGAAAATAAACTTTGCGATACTGTTATTGGCATTTTTACCTGCTGACAGGACATGATTTTATGATTGTTTGCCTGTTCCCTTTTTCCTTTCGAACTACAGTCGCTCTGGTTCTGTGCATGCCTGAAGTATGTGTCACAGCGCGGCAAACTTCCGCTTTACGGCAATGGCGAAAGTGCCTTCGGTTGTAAATACATCACAGACGAACTTCTGAATATCTGTTTGCCGCAAAAACTCTTATCCGCCGCACGGCAGCGAATCCCACTCTGGATTCATGGCAGGCTGAAGAGGTAGCCCGCAAAAGGTCCGAGCATGGCCGGTCGCCCGACTACGGGGCCGGCCCCAACCAAGATAGCGCCCCCGCGGGCCCATGACGCGCAGCCAGACGCCGCCCATGGCGCTGAGAGCGATATAGACCAGCCCCACGGGTTTTTCGGGCGTACCGCCGTCCGGCTGGAATCGGATTCCGTGCGCGCCGGAGCGCAAGGCGAACGCGCTTATCCTGTTCCGGCTTGCCATCACGGCCCGAAGGCTAGGTTCAGGACTCATTAATTTAGATAAAAGATGAAGACAAAGGCCAAGCATATTGCCGAATGGAAGGTGTGGGCACAGCGGTCGTATCGTATGGCAATTCTTCGCCAATCCTTAAGACGGCCAAACATAATCTCAATTT
>NZ_JBNPLS010000012.1:0-76764 GCF_050313595.1 Desulfovibrio sp. SGI.169
AGTTTATATCCTGAGGCGATTACTGAAAATGATGCTTATGAAATTAATACCTTTTGCTCAAATAATAGACTAAAATTACTACAAGAAGAGCAGTCTTTTTTAAATAAAAAGATTAAAGATGCAGAAAAACTTGAAAACAAAGTAAAAGAATTATTTAAAGATGAATTGTCTCGCCAATCGAGACCGATTAAGAGAAAATATAAAATGATTTATCGTATAATTGTATTTCTGCTTCTATTACTCTCATGTTTGTTAACATATATTCTATTTATTATTGCAAATCTGATTCCAGAACCATTTTCAAATATTTCTAATGGAGTTATTGCAAATTTAGTTTACTTGGTCGTTTCTTCATGTTTTTTCCTGAAAATTATTCCTCCAAAAATAAAAAAATTTATTAGAAAAAAGTACGCATTAGATTATATACGATTAAAAAGGAATTGTTCCCATAAATTTTTTAATACTTGATAAATAAGAGCATTTTCATCACTTCGCTGCCCATCATTTTGCGTCCAGAACGCGGTCTGGACGCTCATTCGGCGCGGGCGCAGCTACGCTGTCGCCAGAGCGATTTGGATAATTTCATTACCAAATCACTCTAAAACATTAATTGATTTGAGGCTTACCGCCATTTGCGGCGGTCGGAAACGTGCGGCTTTTTCACAAGCAGTTCTCGCTGATTCCGCGTCGGTCGCGCAGGCAAAAAAGTAGCCTTCAGCGTTGGAGAAAAATCGCTGATAATCGGTGGTAGTTGTTCAATCGGGCATATTGCACCTGCTTGTCAGTGGCGCCTTGAGGCGTTTGCCCAGATTCTGTGCCTCCACCCAGATTGAAAAAATACGGCTTGCTGAAACTCTTTCTTTCAGCGCGACCGCGGGGCGGAATGCAAAAACGGCTCCCGCCGTGGAGCGGGAGCCGTCGTCTATACGAATGGAACGGGCAAGGCCGCGACAGGAACGGCTTAGTACATGCCGTCCATGCCGCCCATGCCGCCCATGCCGCCGGGCATGGCCGGGGCGTCCTTCTTGGGTTCGGGCCTTTCGGCAATGGCGCATTCGGTGGTCAGCAGCAGGGAGGCCACGGAAGCGGCGTTCTGCAGGGCCGTGCGCGTCACCTTTTTCGGGTCGATGACGCCAGCCTTGATCAGGTCTTCGTATTCGCCGGTAGCGGCGTTGAAGCCGAAGCCGTCCTTGCCGGCGCGAACCTTTTCCACCACGATGGAACCTTCAAAGCCGGCGTTGTGAGCGATCTGACGCAGGGGCTCTTCAATGGCGCGGCGGATGATGTTCACGCCGGCCAGTTCGTCGTCGTCAGCGGGCTTGATGTCGTTGAGAACTTTGGACACGCGAATCAACGCGGTGCCGCCGCCAGGCACGATGCCTTCTTCCACGGCGGCGCGGGTGGCGTTGAGGGCGTCTTCAACGCGGTCTTTCTTTTCTTTCATTTCCACTTCAGTGGCGGCGCCCACATGCACCACGGCCACGCCGCCCACCAGCTTGGCCAGGCGTTCCTGCAACTTTTCGCGGTCGTAATCGGAGGTGCTGTCTTCGATCTGGGCGCGAATCTGCTTCACGCGGCCCTTGATGTCTTCGCTCTTGCCGGCGCCGTCCACGATGGTGGTGTTGTCCTTGTCCACCACCACGCGCTTGGCGGTGCCCAGTTCGGCCAGGGTCATATTCTCCAGCTTGGAGCCGGTGTCTTCGGAAGCGACCTGGCCGCCGGTGAGGATGGCGATATCCTGAAGCATGGCCTTGCGGCGGTCGCCGAAGCCCGGAGCCTTCACAGCCACGACCTGCAGGGCGCCGCGCAGTTTGTTGACCACCAGGGTGGCCAGGGCTTCGCCTTCCACATCTTCGGCGATGATCATCAGAGGACGGTTGACCTTGGCCACCTGCTCAAGCACGGGCAGCATGTCTTTCATGCTGGATATCTTCTTTTCCGTGCAGAGGATGTAGGGGTTGTCCATCTCGCAGATCATCTTTTCGGCATTGGTCACGAAATAGGGGGAGAGGTAGCCGCGGTCGAAGCGCATGCCTTCCACCACATCCATAGTGGTTTCCAGGCCCTTGGCTTCTTCAACGGTGATGACGCCTTCCTTGCCCACCTTGGACATGGCTTCGGCGATGATGTTGC
Organism: Desulfovibrio sp. SGI.169; assembly: GCF_050313595.1. NCBI lineage: Bacteria > Pseudomonadati > Thermodesulfobacteriota > Desulfovibrionia > Desulfovibrionales > Desulfovibrionaceae > Desulfovibrio > Desulfovibrio sp. SGI.169. The sequence goes on from NZ_JBNPLS010000012.1 coordinate 2,134, forward strand.
CGATAGTGGCGTCGGAGTTGGCGGAAATGGTGCCGATCTGGGCGATTTCCTTCTGGTCGCGGGTGGGTTTGGCCAGGTTGGCCAGTTCAGCGATCAGGGCATCCACGCCCTTGTCGATGCCGCGCTTGATGGCCATGGGGTTGCGACCGGCGGCCACCAGCTTGATGCCTTCATGATACACGGCCTGGGCCAGAATGGTGGCGGTGGTGGTGCCGTCGCCGGCGGCGTCGGAAGTTTTGGAGGCGACTTCCTTCACGAGCTGGGCGCCCATGTTTTCAAACTTGTCGTCCAGTTCGATTTCTTTGGCCACGGTTACGCCGTCCTTGGTGATGACGGGCGCGCCGAAGGATTTTTCAAGGGCGACGTTACGGCCTTTGGGGCCGAGAGTCACTTTAACGGCATTGGCCAGCTTGTCCACGCCGCGGGCAAGTTTTTCACGGGCTTTAACGTCAAAAAAGATTTCTTTAGCGGACATTTTCTGATTTCCTCCTGAGTGGTGATTCGGCAAGGATCGGGTTAGTCGATGATGGCGAGGATGTCTTCCTCACGCATCACAAGGTGGTCGACGCCGTCCAGCTTGATTTCCGTACCGGCATACTTGTTGAAGAGCACTTCGTCACCCTTCTTCACAGCCATGGCGACGCGGGAACCGTTTTCCGCGATCTTGCCGGGGCCCACAGCCACAACCTCGCCCTTGGAGGGTTTTTCCTTGGCCGTGTCGGGGATGTACAAACCACCGGCGGTCTTTTCTTCGGATTCAAGGCGCTTGACCAGCACACGGTCGTTAAGGGGTTTCAGCTTCATGACGTCAAATCCTCCCGGAAAGTTTTTTATGGCCCTTGCGGGCACAGACGGCGGCCGGAACCAGCGGACGCGCCGGAAATATTGCGCGTAACGGGCCGCAGCGGGCATTGCCGTTGCACTGCCCCGCACGGGCATAGAGATAAGTCACTCTTGCGGCTTGAAAAGGGGCATGGACAAAATTTTTTAAAAAATTTTTTCATGAAAATAGAAAATATTTTTATATCAATATGTTGTATGAATATTTCTGTGGCGCGACACTATCCCTGCATGTCGGCGGGGCATAAAAAAGAGCCCGGTGAGGGGCTCCGACTGATGGCAAACCCGCCTTGCGGCGTACGCGCGTTTAAACCGCCAAGGCGGCCTGAAAAAAGACGAAAAAACACAGTCAATTACTCGTGGGCAGGCCGCGGCCTGCTCATGATTTCCGGGCTTGCCGAGCTTCTCAGCAACCCCAAGACCCCGTGAGAGATTCGCACACGACCGGAAGCGCCCCGCATTCCGCCTGAGCCAGCCGGCCGGCGGCAAAGCCGCTTTAATACGAGCAGAGCCGATCCGCCGGGATAATGGTGAAGCCGTTGCTCTTGAGCACCTCCACGGCCTGATCCACCTTGTCGAAGCGAAAAATCATCGCCGCGCTTTCCTGCTCGCGCTGCACAAAGGCGTACATGTATTCCACATTGATGCCGTTGCGCGAAACAAGCTGCAAAACGGCATCCAGGCCGCCCGGCGCGTCAGCCACTTCCACAGCCACCACACTGGTGCGCCCCAGGGTAAAGCCTTTTTCCTTGAGCACGTTTTTGGCTTTTTCATGATCGCAGACGATCATGCGCAGAATACCGAAGTCCGACGTGTCGGCCAGAGAAAGGGCGCGGATGTTGATGCCCGCTTCGGCCAGGGTATGGGTGACCTCAGCCAGACGACCGGCCCGGTTTTCCAGAAAAACGGATAACTGTTCTGCTTTCATGACGAAATCCTTTCTCAGCCGTATTGTGGCGCTCAGGCCTTGCGGGAGTCTTCACCGGAAGAGGACGGTTCTTTTCTATCCCTGGGGGTGATGTCGATTTCATCGGGTTCAGATGAGGCACGGCGGAAATTGCGGATAGCCCGGCCAAGTCCGCCGCCTATTTCCGGCAGTTTTTTTGCGCCGAAAATAAGCAGCACAACTACCAGAATGAGTAAGAGTTCCTGCGTGCCAATGCCGAACATGCGGCAAGCCTCCGTTGGATGTTGGGCTGTAAAACCGGTTTGCCCGGCCAGCATAAGCCGTCGCGCGCCCGAGGTCAAGGCGGCGGCGCGGCGCGGGCGCTTGGCCGGGGGCTTCAACGCCGTCGCGTCAGCGAGTGGCGCACCTGTCTGGGAGAGGCGGGATGGCGAAAACCGGCCTCAATCAGGCGGCGGGCCGAAACGTCGCGCCTGTCTTTGGCGTCGCCGCCCAAAACCACGGCCAGCAGACGGGTTTTGCCGCGTTGGGCCGTAACCACGATATTGTAGCCGGAGGCGACAGTCCAGCCGGTTTTCAGGCCGTTGACTCCGGGCACGCCGCCCAGCAGCGGGTTGGTGTTGCGCAGGGCGCGGCCTCTGTGCAGGAAAAAGCGCGTGCTGTGAAAGCGCATGACGCCGGGGTGCGCCCTGAGGTAGGCGCGGCTCAGCGTTGCCATGTCGCGGGCTGTGGTTTTCTGACCGGCGGCGGGAAGGCCGGTGGAGTTTTTGAAGACTGTGCGCCGCATGCCCAAGGCGCGGGCCTTGCTGTTCATCCGGCGCACGAAATTGCGGATATTGCCGCCGCTGACGCGTTGGGCCACGGCCACGGCGGCGTCGTTGCCCGAAGCCACGGCCATGCCGGTAAGCAGCCGTACCAGCGGAACGCGCTCTCCGGCGCGCAGGTGCATGGAGGAGCCCCCGGTGGAGGCGGCCTGGCGGCTGATTTTGACCTTTTCATTCAAGGAAAGGCTTTTTGCCCTGGCCGCGTCCATGGCCAGAAACATGGTCATGATCTTGGTCAGCGAGGCCGGCGGGATGGGCGCGTCGGCATTTTGTTCATAGAGGACGCGGCCTGTGTCCAGATTGATCAGCATGGCGGCGCGCACCGGCAGCGCGGCCCGGGCCGGAAGAGCCGGGATGCAGAAAAACAGAAAAAGGATCAGCCAGAGCGGCCCGGCGAGGCGCGTCCGGCCCGGGCGGGGCCGGCAAACGGCGCCGGAGACGCGGAGCGACGTCGCCCGGGGCTGTTCGCGCTGCTTCCGGGTCAGGGCGGCGTCGGAGTCAGTCATGGGCCTTGTAAAAAAGGTTGGCCTCTTCCACCGCCTGTATGGCGAAAGCAAGCAGAACAGGCCCGGCGATGAGCCCCACCGGGCCAAAGCTGGCCAGACCGCAAAGGATGGCGAGAATGAGAACAAAGAAGGGGGCCTTGATGCCCTGACGCAAAAAAAGGGGCCGCAGCACGTTGTCCACGCCGGCCACGGCCAGCATGCCCCAGAGGGCCAGGCCCACGGCGGCCACGGTTTTGCCGGTGAACCAGAGCGAGAGGCAGAGCGGCAGCCAGACCAGGGCCGTGCCAACCACCGGAATGGGGGCCACCAGCGTCGCCAGCATGCCCCAGAAGGCGGGCTGGTTGAGTCCGGCCACGGCAAAGCCTATGCCGCATAGAAAGCCCTGGGCCAGGGCCACCAGCACAATGCCCAGCATGATGGCGCGCAGGGCGCGGTGAATGGCGCTGATGAAACGTCGCAGAAGGGCCTGCGGCAAGCGGAATATCCGGCAGAAAATCTTGCGGATGCGGCGGGAATAAAGCGTGAACAGCACCGTAAGCGTGAGAAAGAGAAAGGTGGTCCAGAGCGCGGTCATGGTGCCGCCCAGAAAGCCGAAGCCGCGGCTGACCAGCATGCTCACAGCGTCTCCGAAAAGCGTATCCAGATTGTGCAGAAAGTCGTTAATCAGCTTCTCGATACGCGGATATTCGGTCAGGTTCAGACGCCATTGCTGGATGTGTTCCACCCATTGCGGCGGCAACTGGAAGTTATTGGCCTGAAGCTCGCGCAGCCGCGCCAGGCCGGCCACAGCCTGGGGCGAAACCAGCAGGGCCAGAACGGCGACGGGCGCAAGCAGGGAAGAAATAACGACCGCGACATATCCCCAAAGCGGCGCATGACGCGAAAGGCCGATGAGCCAGCGTCGCTTGCGCGAGTCTGGCTCGCGGCGCTCCAGACGAACTCTCCAGATGGCGGCCTTCTGGCGCAGACGGCGGTACAGGGGCAGGGTCAGGCAGGAGAAGCAGGCGGCCATGAAAATGGTGACGGGATTGGGCAAGAAAAGCAGATACCACGCCAGCGCGGCCAGCAGGTAAAGCAGGCGCGGCAGAAATGCAGTCATATATCAAACCCTTGTTGCGTCCGGCGCGATGTCGGCGACGGCGGACGGCGTTGCGGAGCGGGATGTGGCCTTGCGGGATGTCATGCCGGTTCGGCTGACTCCCGCCTTGCGCCCCGCCGGCTGAAAAAGCTGCGGTATTTCGCTGTCGGCGGCGCAAGACGGAACGATTCTAGCAGACCTTGCCGGGCCCTGCCAAGCCCCATAGCCGTGACTCGCGGCGGCTTGCCGCCGGGCCGTGCGTTGCATTGCGCCGGGGCCTGCCGTACCATGCGCGCATGAATATGGATTTTTCCGGGCCGTCCCTGCGCTCCGCAGGCGCGCCCGCGCTGACGGTATTGCTGGCCTGTTCGGCGGAAGCGCCGCCCACGGCCTGCCTTGAGGCTCTGGCCGCCGCCGGAGCAGGCGACGCGATGGTTTTTTGCTGCTGCCCGCCGGAGCTGGAAGGCCCGGCGCGGGCAGTGGGAGAAACCCTGTGCCGGTCGGGATGCCTGGGCGGCTTCCGCTGTCTGCCTCTTGCGCCGGGCGACGACCGGCATGCCGCCGTCAACGGGGCGGCGAAAGCGGCAGAAAGCTCTTTGTTGCTGCTGCTTTCTTCGGATGCGCTGCTGGAGCCGGACAGCCTGCCTGCCCTGTCGGCCAGACTGGCGAAAGAGCCCGCGCTTGCTGGGCTTAATCCCGTATTGCTCGCGCCCGGAGGAGGGGCCGGGCCGCGCCGCATATGCCATCTGGGTTGTGTGGCCGACAGCGTGGGGCAACTGCATTATTTATATGAAGGGCTGCCCGACGGCCACCCGCTGGCCGCCCGGCGACGCGCCTTTCAGTTGGCCCATGAGGCGGCGCTGCTGGTGCGGCGGGAGGATTTTCTGGCTGTGGGCGGTTTCAGGCCGGGGCTGGAAGGGCTGGCGACGCCGGATTTCTGTCTGCGCCTTGCGGCCGCGCGCAAGGGCGTTTTTTCCACCGAGCCCACAGCCAGAGCCGAGCTGCGTGATGGCTTTGATTCCTGGAAAAAATGCGGTCTCTGGAACAGTCTTTTGCAGCGCGGTCGTCTGAAACCGGGTCTGCTGCGGTGCGACTATCATGCCCAGGTTCAGGCCGACGGGCTGGAATACGGCCTTACCCCCTGGCTGGCGGAAGGCCCATGCAACCTGCCCCTTGAAGCGGAAAAGGACGGCCTGGATGCGGCCTGGCTGCGCTGGCGGCACGCGCCCGAACCCGCCGCGCTGCTGCGCCTGCTGCGCCTTTTGCCGCCACAGCGGCGCGCCTGGGCTTTGCGCCTCTGCCGCGAACTGCCATCCAGCCTGCCGCGCGCTTTTGCCTGGTATACGGCTTTGGCCGCGCGTCTGGAGGGCTTCGGCCGACGTGAAAATCTGCCGCGACTCACGGAACAGGCGCGCGCCTGGCAGGCGAAAGCCCGGCGTTTTCAGCATGAGATGCTTGGGCCGGGCCTGCGCGCCCTGGCAGACGCGGGCATCTACGCCTGCTCGCTGGACAGCGCGCCTTCCCTGTATGACGCCTGGCTTGAATTGCGAGAAAACAGCCTTCAGGCGGCGGAGCGGAAGGCGAGAAATTTGCGGGTGGAACGAACCTGGCCGGAAATTGCCGTGCTCATGCCGGTCTGGAACCCCGAACCGGAGTTTTTGCGCGCCGCTCTCGATTCCGTACTGGCCCAGAGTTACAGCCAGTGGCAACTCTGCCTGGCCGACGACGCGTCCACCAGGCCGGAAACGCCGGAGCTGCTGCGCGCCTGCGCCGCGCGGGACAAACGCGTCCGCCTAGTCATCAGGGAGCGGAACGGGCATATCTCTCGCGCCAGCAACAGCGCGCTGGCTCTGGCGGATGCGCCCTGGGCGGCTTTTCTGGATCATGATGACCTGCTGGCCCCTGACGCCCTGCTGGAGGTGGCCCGGCATGCGGCGGATCGTCCGGGCCTGCGTTTTTTGTACAGCGACGAAGACAAAATTGACGCCGCCGGCGTGCGGCGCACGCCGGTATTCAGGGCGGCCTTTGATCCTGACAGTTATTGCCCCGGCCATCTTGCCGCCTATGCCGTGGCCGCGCTGCGCGACGCGGGCGGTCTGCGCCCCGGTCTGGAAGGTTCGCAGGATTTTGATCTCGGCCTGCGCGTGACCGAAAAGCTCAACCCTGAAGAAATCGCCCACATTCCGCGTATTCTTTACCATTGGCGCATCCATGCGGACAGCACCACGGCCAGCGTGGCCACCAAACCCTATGCGCTGGAGGCCACGCGTCGGGCTTTGGCCGAGAGCGCGCAACGCCGGGGCCTGGCCGCGTCTGTTCTGCCGGCGGGAAAAAACAATTTTTTCAGACTGGAACTGGCCGTGCCGCCGGGCCTGCGGTGCAGCGCGATTTTGCTGGCGGACGCCCCCGGAGCGCTGACGCCGGGGCTGGCCGACTGTCTGCGTGGCCTCGCCCGGCGGCTTCGCCTGGAAACGCTTTGGCAGCCCTTGACCCCCTCGGCCCTGCCCGTGAACCTGCCGAAGTCCTGGCCGCCGCGCCTGAACGGGCGTGTGCTGCCGCCTGCCGGGCCGCATTGGGCCACAGCCTGTCGGGCGGCGGCCCGTGCCGCCGCGGGGGATGTGCTGCTGTTTCTGTCCGCCGATCTTCTGCCTGTGGGCGACTGTCGCCCGGAGCAACTGGCGGCGCTGGCGCTGCGGCCCGATCTGGCCGTGGTGGGCGCTTGCGTCTGGCGGGGCGGGCGGCTCTGGCACGCGGGCCTGTACCCCGATGTGACGGGCCTGCCTTTTCCTTTGCAGCGCGGGGCCGATCCCGCGCTGATTTCCTCGCTTTGCTGGGGGCGGTTATTGCTCGCGCGCCGTGTGCTGGCTGTCTCCTGGCGGTGCATGGCCGTCCGACGACAGGACTTTCTGGAAAACGGCGGCTTCGATCCGTCCATGGGCTCGCTGGCGGGGGCGGATTACGGTCTGCGCCGGGAAGCGCGGGGGCGCTTTGCCCTGGTTTCGCCCTGGGGGCAATGGCTGCTGCCGGCAGGGGCGGGGGAGGAAACGCTGTCGCCCCGAACGCGGCAGTGTTTTCTTGAGCGCTGGGGCCATATCGTGCGCGGGCATGGCCTGAGGAATCCGCACATGCGCGCCGCGCCGGATTACGGCTGGACGCTGAACCTGAGCGGAGCGTAGCGCCCGACGGCTCTTGCTGAAAACGCTCATGGAGCGGGGCGCCATGTTGCCGTGCCGCTTGCCCCATGAGCGTTTTTTGTTTCATTGCGGCATAAGCGCGTTGTCGGCGGCTGTCGCCGCTCAGGCCAGCACCTTGCTGCCGTTGAAGGAAATGCTGATCACCTCATAGGTGACGCGGCCGCGCGGGATGTCCACCGTGACTTCGTCGCCTTCCTCCTTGCCCAGCAGGGCCTGGCCCACTGGCGACATGAAAGAGATGGAGCCCTTGCCGGGGTCGGCTTCATCCGGGCCGAGAATGGTGAAACTGCGGCTTTCGCCGCTGTCCACATCCTCCACTTCCACTGTGGAGCCGAAGATGACCTTGTCGCCGCCGAGCTTGTCTAGGTCAATCACCTGATAAAGCGCCAGGCGCGATTCAATATATTTGATGCGCGCCTCAGCCATGCCCTGGCGTTCGCGCGCGGCGTCATAGCCCGCGTTTTCGCGCAGGTCGCCTTCTTCTCTGGCTTCTTTGATGGCCTGGATGATGGCCGGGCGCTCGCTTTTCAGGCGGGCCAGTTCTTCTTCCAGTTTCCTGTAGCCCTGTACGGAAATGGGGATATTTGTCATGTCCAACCTCACAGCGCAAAAAAAGCGTCCGCTGCACGGGCAGCGGAGCATACGCGCGACTTTTTTGCTGAAAGACTTTAGCGCGAACCGCCTTTGAAAAAGGCGTTCGCTTCCGGCGGCCGCGAGAGCGGACGCCCGCGCCGAATGAGCCTGAAAAATCGCGTTTTTCAGGCTCTTGCCCGCTCTGCGGGGAAATGCGACGCCGTTTTTGAAATTGTAAATTTCAAGAGCAAAATGCTCTAGTGTCTAATTGCAAAAATTCTTCGCAGAATTCCGCGCAGAATCTTTGCGGGATCGTACGCGAAAAAAAGTGGTTTTTCGCTCACCCACGGCGGCCACTTTTGCAAGTAGGCGCTAGAAGCGCGGCAGACGCAACAAAAACCCCGCGTGACGAAAGCCGGTCGAGGGCGTGAGCGTGCCTGCCTGTCTACCCTAGCCGCTGCCCGCGCCGTGGTCAAGCCCTGAAACGCTTTCCCGCGCACGGATAAAGGCGGGCCGTTCCCCGGGCTTGCGCGCGCGGCGTGTGGCGTATATGCTGGGGAAAATGCAGAAATAGCGCCCCGCGCGTCAGCAGAGCACACGGCATGCCATGAAAAAATACTTGCGTTATCTGGGCCCCGTTCTGGTCACCGCCATTTTTTTGCTGGCGATCTATCTGCTTTACAACAAGCTTAAAGCGTACAGCATCGTTCAGATTCGGGAGAGCATCCAGCAGATTTCCTACGGTCGCATTGGCCTTTCTCTGGCGCTCATGGTCATCAATTATATGATTCTGGTGGGCTATGACTGGCTGGCCCTGAAAGCCATCCACAAAAAACTGGCCTTGCCGCGCGTGGCTCTGGTTTCCTTTGTGGGGCAGGCCGTCAGCTACAACTTTGGCGCGCTGCTGGGCGGCACCAGCGTGCGCTATCGCTTTTACTCGGCCTGGGGCTTCTCCCTGACGGACATCGTGCGTCTGGTGCTCATGCTGGCCGTGACGTTCTGGGTGGGGGCGCTGGGGCTGTGCGGCATTATTTTCATGGTCGCCCCGCCGGTGATACCCGACGAACTGCTGAAGCATATGCCCATCGCGGATGTGCGCATTCTGGGCGTGATTCTTTCCATGATCGCCTGTTCCTATCTGGCGCTCTGTTTCGCGGTGCGCAAGCCGGTGCATGTTTTCGGCAAGGAATTTGTCTTTCCCGCGCCGCGCATCGCGGTGGCCCAGTTTGTTGTGGCGGGGGTGGACATCATTGCCGCGGCGGCCTGCATGTATGTAATGCTGCCCGACAACATGGGCATCGGTTTTCTGGATTTTCTGCCCAGTTATCTCATGGCCCAGGTGGCTGTGGTGCTGACCCACATTCCCGGCGGCGTGGGCGTGTTCGAGCTGGTCATTCTGCATCTTACCCACACCGACCACGAGCAGATGGTCTTTGCCGCGGTGCTGCTTTTCCGGCTTATTTACTACATTATCCCTCTGCTGGCGGCGGCCGCGCTGCTGGCCGTGTACGAAGCCCGGCAGCGCCGCCACATGCTGCGCGAGGCCGGGCGCTGGCTTTCGGTGCTCTCGCATTCCATCGCGGCCTACGCTGTCTTTGTGGGCGGCCTTGCCCTGCTGGTTTCGGCCACACTGCCAACCTTGCCCCACAAGGCGGCGCTGCTTGACGCCTGGCTGCCCAGGGGCGTGTCGGCCGCGGGACATTTTGTCTGCGCGCTTTCCGGCGCTGCGCTGCTCTTCGTCTCATATGGCCTGGAGCGCCGTCAGACCCGCGCGTTCAAGCTGAGCGCATGTTTTTTGATTGCAGGCATGGCGGGCGCGCTGCTCAAGGGCTTTTCCTGGGAGGTGGCCCTGATGGCCGGCGTGGCGCTGCTGGCCGTCTGTCTGGCGCGGCGGCGTTTTTATCGTTCCTCCTTTTTCTGGGAAGAACCCATCCCCCTGCACTGGCTGGCCGGGGCCGTGGGCGCGCTGGCGCTGATTTTCTTTCTGGGCTGGGCCATCTATCATCCGGCCTGGGACCGGGCCGCAAGCTGGGGCTTTGAGCGCCCCCTGAACGCCTCGCGGACATTGCGGGCGTTTGCGGGCATTGTTCTTGTGCTGTCGCTCTCCTGGTTCTGGCGCGTGACCCTGCGGCAGCGGCGGCGTCTCAGGGAAAAGAAGGCGGCCGCCCCGGCGGAGCCGCCGTTCAGACCGGCGGCGAAAAAATAGCCGTATTTTCAGCCTGCAGCACAGCGGGCAGGCGGGCGATCAGCTCTCCCACCTGCGTGGCCGGAGTGGGCGCGCAATGCCGGGCCAGCAGGCGCGCGGCCCGCGCGGCGGCAAGCGTCGCCAGGCCGAGGGGCAGGCCGCCGGCCAGAAAGGCCGTCGCCAGCCCCATAACCAGGTCGCCCGTGCCGCCGATGCATTCCATGGCCGGTACGGAAGGGCTGCTCACCGTGGCGCTGATTTCTCCACCGCAGACAATATGATCAACCCGCCCCTTGACGATCAGGTTGGGCGGGCAGTTGCCGTGTCGCCGCGCCCGTTCCAGCAGGCCGGGAATATCCTCTTCTTCGGCCAGCAGAAAGCCCCGCGTGTAAAAAGGGTGGGGGGCTTTTTCGTCAGCCAGAAAGGCCAGCTCGCCCAGGTCGGGAGTGAAAAGATCATAGCTGTCGGCGTAGCCGCTCATCTTGGCCGCGTACATGAAGCCCGCGTCGGCCGCCAGCAGCGGTTTGGGAGTCAGCGCCTGGAGGACCAGAAGAACGCGGTTGTGCCAATCCACATCCGGGAAAAGATAGTGAAAGGTCAGGCCCGTCAGCCCCCCGGGCAGTCCGGCCGGCAGTGCCGGCAGGCGCTTTTCCAGCCAGGCGTACGCGGCCCGGCTGCCTGATCCGGAACCCGTGTCGCCGGCCAGGAGCAGACGGGGCGCGGGAAAACCGCAAGCGGCGCAGGCCAGCAGGGCCGTGGCGGCCAGAGCCGCCGTGCCCCGCCGCACGGGCACGCGGCGGTTGTCGGGCAGTATCAGCGCCTCGCCGTCCACCCGGCTTTCAGAAAAAACGTCGTCCGGGCGCAGAGCGAAATCCGCATCGGGCACGGTTCCCACGATCAGCCACATGCGCGCTGCCTCCGTAATTCCTCAAAGGCTTTCTGCAAACTGTAGCAGCAGAGCGTCCGGCCCAGACTGAGGGGTTCCGGCGCTTCGGCAAGGCGCAGCCCGCACAGGCTCTGGGCCAGCCATGGCACGTCTGGACAGCCGCCGCCGGAAATATTGACAATGCGCTCATCGGTGGTGTCGATGGTGATTTTCATGTTGGCCGCCCGCACCATCAGCCAGCGGTCCAGGCGCCTGGTCTGGAAGAGGGAAACAGGCTCCAGCAGCACGTCATGGGCGCTGACCACCTGTTCCGGCGGAATGCCGGCCCGCTTGAGCCGTTCCAGCACCGCCGCCTGGCTGATCAGCGGAAAGACCACCACCATGTCGCAGCCGGTGCGCAACCGCGGCGGAGGCCCCTTGACCTCCACCGCAAAACCGGCTTCACGCAGCAGGCGTTCGGCCTGAATCACCTCGCCGGTATGGGAAAAAACCAGCAGGCCCCGGTCGCTGAGCCCCGCGCTGCTCTCTCGGGCGGGCCGGGCGTGCAGGAGACGGCGCAGACCGCCGGAAAGCCGGGCAAACCAGGAATGTCGTTGTTCGGGCATAGCTTCCCCTGGCGGGGCGCGGCTCGCTGATGCGGATTCCACGCCCCGCGCCGGAATGTGAGTGGATCAGGCTTTGCCGATGTTCAGCCGGGTCACGCCCTGGTCTTCCTCCTGGGCCTCCACGCTGAAGCCGTGATTGCGGGCCGCGCGGCTCACGTTTTCACGGCTGGCGTCGTTATCCACCAGGACGCTGAAAGGGCCGTCGGCATTGTCTTTGACGGCGGTCAGAAAAAGCAGAACCGGCTGCGGGCAGGAAAGCCCGCGGGTATCGATAAGAGTGGACATCAGGCGCCTCGCTTGCAGTTGAAAAAGCCGATGAACAGGCAGATGACCAGCCCGCTGATGGTGGCGGCCGCCCCATGCGCGCCGATGCCCGCGCCGCTGGAAGCCATGCCGAAGTTGTGGGCCATGGCCGTGCCCACAATCAGCCCCGTGGCGAATACGGCGGCGTCATTGTCGCCCTCGCCGGCCATGAAAAGCTGCCGGCCGGGGCAGCCGCCCGCCAGCGCAAAGGCCAGCCCGGCGGTGACCATGCCCAGGAAGTTCCACAGGTCGTCGGGCTGGGCAATGGGCTGATTTTCAAAGCCCCAGTGAAAGGAGCCCAGGCTCAGGTTAAGCACCAGGGCCGCGGCCAGCATGGCCAGAAAGCCCAGAGCCAGATGCCATTGTCTGAAAAGCATCACGTCGCGCAGCGCCCCCATGGTGCAAAAACGGCTGCGCTGGGCCAGAAAGCCCACAACCAGGCCCGCGCCCAGAGAAATCAGAAAGGGCGCGTGCTGTGAGCCTGGCCCCTTGACCGAGTAGAAAAGCACGCCGCTCTGGGGCTGGCCCTGAATCTGCGGATCCATGAGGTAGAGAACCGTCAGGGCCAGCATGATGCCTGGCAGCGCCAGACCGGAAATGCGCCCCTGGCTCTGGCTGCGGCCCAGGGAAAAACCCTGGCGGAAAAAGAGAACGCCGATGCCCACGCCCACGATCAGACCGGCCAGGCCAAAAAGGGCGTGGGCGTCGCCCCCGGCCAGGCGCAGGATTACGCGCCAGGGGCAGCCCAGAAAGACCAGCGCGCCGATGCCGGCGATGGCGCCGAGCAAAAAGCGGATGATGGGCGAGGAGCCGCCGCGGGGCTTGTATTCGCCGAAGGCCAGCGCGGCCATGAAGGCGCCGAGCACCATGCCCAGGATTTCCGGGCGCAGGTACTGAACCACGGCGGCCCGGTGCAGGCCCACAGCGCCCGCGATATCACGGTTGAAGCAGACCACGCAGATGCCCATATTGCCCGGATTGCCCGAGTGTTGCAGCCAGACCGCCAGAACCCCGAAGATCAGGCCCGTGACCACAATGCCGGTCGTGGTGGAAAAAATGTTGAAACCAGATTTCATAAAAATCCCCATGGTTATGGGCGCGCGCGCCCGTTGCGAACGCCGGTCAGTCGCACTGACCGGCAACGCGGACGGGGATTTCGGAAAATCAGGCTTGCCGGGTGAGGAAAAAGCGCAATCCTCCGCGCCGCCGTCCGCATACGCTCCACGCCGTGAAGCTCAGTGGATTGCGTCAGGTCTGGCGCAGGAACATGGCCGTCCTCCTGGCAAGAGGTGAAAAGGAAATGAAAAAATCGCGCGCTGCCGGGCCGCCGAAGACGTTCTGCCTATTCGCCGCTGAGGCGTACCGCGTCTTCGCCGTCGCGCTCTTCCAGCAGCACGTCCACATGCTCGTGGCGGCTGGTATTGACCACCCGGCCCACATAGTCGGCGTGGATGGGCAGTTCGCGGTGTCCGCGGTCAATGAGCACCAGCAATTCCACGGCCCTGGGGCGGCCGTAGTCCAGCAGGGCCTCCAGAGCCGCGCGGATGGTGCGGCCGCTGAACAGCACATCGTCCACAAGAATGATCACACGCTCATCCACGTTGCCGGGAATCCTGGACTGCCCGATGTGCGGCTTGCCCTCCAGGCTGGTCCAGTCGTCGCGGTACAGGTTGATGTCCAGAGTGCCCAGCGGCGCCGGGCAGGCCAGACCGGCATTGACGCGTGCAGCCAGTCGCCGGGCCAGATCCGCGCCGCGCCGCTGAATGCCCACCAGCATCACATCTTCGCAGCCGGCATGCCGTTCCAGCACCTGAGAGGCCAGGCGATCCAGAATGCGGGCCATTTCATCTTTTTCCAGCAGCAGGGTCGAGCTCATGTGTCCTCCAGGGCGGCGTCAGCGCCGTGTGAGGCAATATAGCCGCTTTCGCCGCTCAAGAAAAGCCCCGCCGGCGATTGACAAGCCGTATTCTTGTCCTTAGATATTTCGGAATTAGAATAAGGAGGCCATATGCTCGAACTGACGGATAGCGCCCGCAAAGAGCTGGAAGCGTACTTTGCGGATAAGAAAAAGGAAACGATCCGGGTCTACTCTGTCAGCGGCTGAGGCGGGCCGCGGCTCGCGTTGGCTCTGGATGAGCCGAATGATCAGGATCAGACTGAGGAACAGGGCGGTTTTACCTTCTGCATCAACAAAGACCTGCTGGCCCAGGTGCAGGGGGTCAAAATTGATCTGACCTATATGGGCTTTGCGGTGGAACCCACAGTGCCCCTGGCCGCCCCGGCAGGCGGCAGCGCCTGCGGTTCCTGCTCCAGCGGCTGCGGCGGCAATTAGTAAGGAGTGCCGGGCGGCGGTTCCTTTGCTTTTTTGCGCCAGGCTTGCTCCGCGCACGCGGCGGCCCCGCCCGATAAAAAGCGAGAGCCGCCGCATGCGGCGAACATGCGCCCGCAGACTGCCTTTCTCCGCCGGAGTGTCGCCAAAGCGCCTTGATTCTGAGGCATCCGTTTTCTGCGCATGCCGTGAAACCTTTGACGGCACGCCCCGATATGGAGGAAGCATGCTGGAACTGACCGAAAGCGCCCGCAAAGAGCTTGAAAGCTATTTCGAGGGCAGGGAAAAAGGCGTCATTCGCGTTTATCTGGCCCCCGGCGGCTGCTGCGGCCCGCGCCTCGCGCTGGCTCTGGACGCCGCCACTGACCAGGATCAGAGTGAAGAGCGGGGCGGCTTTACCTTCTGCATCAATAAGGAATTGCTGGCCCAGATACATGGCGTTAAAATAGATCTGAGCCAGATGGGCTTCTCTGTGGAGCCTGAGGCTCCGTTGCCGGAAAACGCCGGCGGAGGATGCGGCAGCTGTTGCGGCGGCTGCGGTTCTCATTGAAACGGATGAACATTGACGCTGTGCAAGGCCCATGGTTCGGAACCCGTCAGGCCGTGGCATAAGGCGGTGGGGCGCACTGCCCTGAATCGCCGCAAGGCGAAGGGCGCGCCCAAGGCGTGGGAAACCGCGCGCTTTTCCTGACCTGCGCGTGGCGAATCCGACATGGCCCTGTGATTTCAAATGGGGGGCGGTCATGCGACCGCCCCCGTTCTTGGCGTAATTCATGCAGAATCTCAGCGCATTGCTTGCGAATCGGGATAACCGGCTTTACCTGAAGCGCAGCGGCATGGTCACGCGCTGCCGCCTGGCCTGCGAGGCTCTGGCCCAGGGGCGCGGCGCGGTGATTCTCGCCCGCGATCGTGAGGAATTTCATGCGGCCCGCGCCCTGCTGACGCTTTTTTTGCCCCAGCTTTCCCTGGGGGATGCTCCTGTGGGCAAGCCCGTGTGGGAAAGCCCCTGTCTGAGCCTGCCCGCCATGAGCCAGTGGCGGGACAGGGACAGTTGGGCCGCCCGGATGGCCGCGCTGTACGCTCTGGCCCAGGGCGGGCCGCGTTGTGTGGTGGCCGGCGTGGAAAGCGCGCTGTTGCGCTATATGCCGTTGAAATTTTTTGATGCGCGCACTCTGGACCTCCAGCGCGGAGGCGAATATTCACCGGAACTCATTCTGGATCAGGCCGTGGAGTGGGGGTACGAGCGCGTCTCGCTGGTGACCCGCCCCGGCGACATGGCCCGGCGCGGCGATATTCTGGACATTTTTCCGCCCGGTTACGCCAGGCCGGCGCGCCTGGAGTTTTTCGGCGATTCCATTGAGGAAATGCGCCTCTTTGACGCCGAGAGCCAGCGCTCTCTGCAACATCTTGAGGCATTGACCCTGCTGCCCGTGAGTCCGCTGGCGCTGGACAAAAACGGTCTGGCGTCGGCCCGCAAACGCTGCGATCAGATGTTCAGCGAAGGCCGGATCAGCGAAAACGAATGCTATTCCTTCAAAAAAGCGCTGGATGGCGGCGGCGCGGGCATTCTGCCCGGCGTGCTCTGGGAAGCGTCCACGCTGCTGGAAGAGTGGCTGCCCGCCGACAGCCTCTGGCTGCTGCCCGGCGAGGCGGATAGCGCCGCAGCCCTGCGCGACGGGCGTCTGGCGCTCAAAGAGAGCCTGGAAGCCGAAGACGCGCCCATGCGGCAGCCCGCCGCCCTGGCCCTGCGCAAAAATTCCCAGCCCGCGCCCTGGCGGAATTTCCAGTGCGTCTTCGCTGAACCCCTGGTCATGGGTGTGGAGGAGCGGGGCGCGGACTTTCAGGAGCGCGCCCTGCACGCCTTCAGTGAGCTGTTCCCCTTGCCCGCCGCGCAGGACAGGCCCTGGCAGCATCTGGCCGCCGGACTCAGGCAATGGCAGAGTCAACGCCGCCAGGTTATTCTGAGTTTTTCCTCCGAACGGGGGCGGAACAAGTTTCTCAAGCTGGCGGAACAGGACGGCATCAGCCCGGCCCTGCGCTACGCGCCCGAGGCGCATGGGCTGTTCGCCCTGGTATCGCCCTTTCGTTCCGGCGCGGAACTGGTCTGGGACAACAGCCTGGTGCTGGGAGAGGATATTATCTACCCTCGCGCGGAAAAGACGCCGCGCGCCGCCTCGCGGGCCTTCAAGGGCCTGGACAGTTTTGACGATCTCAAAAACGGCGACCTGCTGGTTCACCGCGATTACGGCATCGGACGTTTCGCGGGGCTGCACCATCTGAATCTCAACGAGGCGGCCAACGACTTTCTTCTTATCGAATATTCCGGGCGGGACAGGCTCTATGTGCCCGCCGACCGTTTGAGCCTGATTCAGCGTTTCAAGGGAAGCGAGGGTGTGGAACCCGCCCTGGACCGCCTGGGCGGCCCCTCCTGGGCGGCGGGCAAGGAAAAGGCCCGCAAGGCCATTGAAAAAATCGCTGCCGACCTGGTGGAGATGTATGCCTATCGCAAGGTGGCCAAGGGCTTCCGCTATGATCCGCCGGGCGAACTCTACCGCGAGTTTGAGGCTACCTTCGGCTTTGAGGAAACCCCGGATCAGGCCAAGGCCATTCAGGATGTGCTGGATGACATGGACAGAAGCGAACCCATGGATCGCCTGATCTGCGGCGATGTGGGCTTTGGCAAGACCGAGGTGGCTTTGCGCGCGGCGTTTCGCGCCGCCGCCGAGGGCCGGCAGGTGGCCTTGCTCTGTCCCACCACGGTGCTGGCCGAGCAGCATTACCAGACGTTCCGGGCCAGGCTGGCCGGTTTTCCGGTCAATGTGGGCCTGCTGAGCCGTTTCGTGCCCCGCCCCCGGCAAAAGGAGGTGCTCAGGGCCGCCGCAGCCGGGCAGATTGACATCCTCATCGGCACCCACCGCATTCTTTCCAATGATGTGAAGCTGCCCAACCTGGCCCTTCTCGTGCTGGACGAAGAGCAGCGCTTCGGCGTGCGCCACAAGGAAAAACTCAAGGCCCTGAAAAAAAACGTGGATGTGCTGACCCTGACGGCCACGCCCATTCCGCGCACATTGCAGCTTTCCATGTCCGGCATTCGCGAGCTTTCCATCATCGAAACCGCCCCGCAGGATCGCAAGCCCGTGGCCACGGCGGTGCTGCGCCGCGATGACGAGGTGCTGCGCAAGGTCATCGCGCGTGAAATCGAGCGCGAGGGCCAGGTGTTCTGGGTGTACAACCGGGTGCAGGGGCTTGAGCGCGTGGCGGAATATGTTCGCGGGCTCGCGCCCGACGCCAGGGTGGGCATGGCCCACGGCCAGATGTCCGAAACCGAGCTGGAAACCGCCATGCGCAAATTCTGGCATGGCGAACTGGATGTGCTGGTCTGCACCTCCATTGTGGAGTCGGGCCTGGATTTCCCGCGCGCCAACACCCTGGTGGTGGATCAGGCCCAGATGTTCGGCCTGGGCCAGCTTTACCAGTTGCGGGGGCGCGTGGGCCGCAGCGAACGGCAGGCCTATGCGTTTTTTGTCGTGCCCGATGCCGAGCGCCTCACAGCCGTGGCCGAGGAGCGTCTGCGCATCATCATGGACATGGATTACCTGGGCGCGGGTTTTCAGGTTGCCATGGAAGATTTGCGCCTGCGCGGGGCGGGCAATATTCTGGGCGAAGTGCAGTCCGGGCATATGAGCCGTGTGGGGCTGGATCTTTACCTGGAAATGCTTGAAGAGGCCGTGGGCCGCCTCAAGGGCGCGCCTTTGGCTCTGACCGCGGAAACGGAGCTGACTCTGGGCTTGCCTGCCCATATCCCCGCGTCGTATATTGACGACGGTCGTGAGCGCCTGCGCTGCTACAAGGCCCTGACTTCCGCCGTGGGCGGCCCGGCCAGGGAAGAGGCGGCGTTATCCATGCGCGACCGTTTCGGCCCCTTCCCCGAAGAGCTGAACAATTTTCTGGCCGTGCTGGATTTCAAGCAATTCCTCACGGAATTGCAGGTGCAGCGGGCCGACGTGTACCGGGACCATGTGCGCATGTTCTGGCCTGGCGGCCAGACCGCGGTACAGCCGGAACGCATTGTGGAGCTGGCGGCCGAAATGCCGGGCGCGCGTCTGCACCCCCCGGCGGGGCTGAGCCTGCCTCTGGCCGGGGAGCTTGCGTTTGGCGAGGGCCTGCAAGAAATACGGCTGGCGCTGGAAGGCATCCGCGCGTCAGCCTCCTGACAGGGCGGCGGTCAGTCTGGGGGAGTGAACATGGCGACGCGGGAAAACATCTTTGCTTATGTGAAGCGCGCGTTCCAGACAGAGCCGGACTATCCCTGGCGACGCTTCCCTGAATACGCCGTGTTGCGGCATGGTGGAAACGGCAAGTGGTACGGCCTGATTCTGAATTTGCCCAAAGCGCGGCTGGGCCTGGAAGGCGCGGGAAATATGGACGTCATCAATCTGAAAAGCGATCATGTGCTGGATATTCTTGTGAACAGCGCATCCGGCGCATTGCCCGCCTATCATATGAACAAAAAACACTGGATTACGCTTGTGCTGGACGGCGGCTTTCCCGACGAGGAACTGTACAAACTCATTGATGAAAGCCACAAACTGACGCAGTGAAGGACATGATGCGGCAGGGAGTTGTAAAGGCGGTCGAACCGCGCGTTGCGGGAATGCGCCTTGCGTTCTGTTGCGGGTTTGTTCCGCTGCTTTGCTGCTGCCTTCTGCTCGGCGCCTGTCTGGAGAGCCGTCTGCCCGAAGGCGTGGTGGCCATGGTCAACGGCGAGCCCATCCGCCTGCGAACGCTGCAGACCTTGCTGGACGGCCGTTCCGCCGCGCTGGGCATCCTGCAGCGTCCCTCGCTGGAGCACATGAAACGCCGCTACGGCGAGGCGCTGGGCGCGCTGATCATCCACGCCCTGGTGCGCCAGGAGTTGGAGCGTCTTCATATCCCCGTGGGCGACGCGGCCATGGAGCAGGCTGTGGCCCTGGTGCGCGACGACTACGGCCCCGGCGGCCTTTCCAAAGTTCTGACAGACGAATCTCTGGATGAAACCGCCTGGCAGACCCTGATGCGCGACCATCTGGCCATGCTGACCTTTGAAAAGCGGGTGCTGCTGCCCGGCATCCGGGTGCGTCTGGAAGAAGTGCGCGCATATTATCAGGAGCGTCAGGCTGACTTTCGGCTGCCTGAAAGTCTGGATGTCTGTTTCGTCTCTAGCGAGAACCGCGAAGCTCTGGAAGCTTTTTGCGAGTCTTTGCCGGCGGGCGGAAAAACGCCGCCCGAAACGGTGCTGGCGCAATGTCTGGAAGTCGGGGCCGACGAAGTGCCGCCGCCCTGGAACAGGGAGATGTCAGCCCTCAGGCCCGGGCACTGCCTTGCGGCCCGCCGCCGTGACGATGTCTGGGAGAGCGTCGGACTGGTGGAGCGCCTGAAGGCGCGCAGCCTGGAACTGTCCGAAGCCTACCCGTTGATTGAGCATATTTTGCGGGAGCAGAAAAAAAGCGCCGCGTTCGAGCAATGGCTGGAGAACAGCCTGTCCCGCGCCGCGGTCAGGGTTTCGCCCCTGCTCAGGGACGAGCTGCTGACGCCGCCTTCAGCCCGGCGAGGGGAACAGGACGGCGCGAATGGCCGTTCCGACATGCTCGACGCCTCGACCGGGATTGAGGAAAGCTTTGACGCGGGAGCGGCGGACGTTGAGGCGGATTCCGGCAAACCCGCGGACGACGCCGGCGACGGCGGGCGGCGCTGATTCGCGTTGTTTGCGGCGGAAAGCGCCCGATGGTTTGACGTGTTGGCCGGGCGCGGCGAAACGCGGGCTGAGCCTGTGGACAATCGCGACAAAACATGCGGCCGGCACAAGACGGAATCCCGGCTCTGTTGCCCGGCCCGGCGGACATTGCATCTCGGGTCGTTTTGCGATAGGCAGATGCCCATACAACAGCTTCCGGTAATTTCCTGGCGCAAAAGGGGAGACGCATAGTGAAGAAAACGCTTGTTCTGCTGCTGGCGGTCTGGCTTTGCGGCATTTGCGGCGCGCAGGCCGCCCAACTCAATAAAGTGGCGGCGGTGGTCAACGGTCAGGTCATCACTATGTTCGACCTCCAGAAAAACGCCATGCCCGAACTGGCGCGGGCCAGGCTCAACCCCGGCGATCCGAAGCAGACCCAGGCCGTGGACAAGGTTTTCCGCAAGGTGCTGGACATGATGATCATGGACATTCTGCTTGCGCAGGAGGCCAAACGGCTCAAGATCAGCGTTTCACCCGCCGAGGTGGATAACGAAATCGCCAAGTTGATGAAGGCCCGCAACCTGACCAAACAGCAGTTTGAAGCCCAGCTCGCCCAGCAGAAGGTCTCTGTCGGCGAGATACGCGAAAACTTTGAAAAATCTTTGCTGCGCCAGAAGATCATGGGCATGGAAGTGGGCCGCAAGGTGGTGGTGACCCCGGCTGAAATCAAAGAATACTACGAAGCCCACAAAGACAGTCTCTATGAACGCAGCGGCCTGCATATGGGCGTGCTGGTCTACGCGCCCAACGTCAACGCCCGATCCATTGCCGCCCAGATCAAATCCGGCAAGCTGAGCTTTGAAGAGGCGGCGGCCAAATATTCCATAGCCCCCAACAGGGACAAGGGCGGTGATATGGGGCCCGTGGAGTGGGATCGTCTGAACCCGGAATGGGAAGGGCGGCTCGCCAGGATGAAGCCCGGCGACGTGACCGAACTGTTTGACCTTCAGGGCCGCAAGGCCCAGGTTCATTTGTTCCGGCCCGGCGGCGGCGCGAGCAAGCAACTCACCCTGGAACAGGCTACCCCGCAGATCGACGCCATTCTGCGCCAGCCCAAGGCCGTTGAACGCTTTGAGGGCTATACCAGCCAGCTGCGCAGCAAGGCGGTCATTGATATCCGGCTGTAAGTCGCCGCGCCTTGCGCGGCGAGACATACACAGAGGCTTTGCATGAGCTTAGAGGAATTGGGCGCGGCGCTTCGCGCCGAACGCGAAAAACGCGGCCTGAGCATTGAGGATGTGGCCAACCACCTGAAAATCGGGGTTCGCCTGCTGCGCGCTCTGGAAGAGGGGGACGCCGCATCTTTGCCCCATCTGGCGTATGCCAAGGGCTTTATCCGCTCGTACGGCTTCTATCTCGGCATGGCCGCCGAAGAAATAAACGAAGCCGTTTGCGCCCTGGGCGGCGCAAGCCCGGCCACCACACCCCAAGCCGTGTATGAGCCGGAGGAATCTCTGGCGCGGCCACGCGGCCTGAAATGGCTGGGCGCGCTTGTTGTTCTGGCGTTGCTGGGGGGCGGGGCATATGTGGCCTGGCAACAGGGCGTTCTGGAGATTCTGAGCCGCCAGACGCGGCGTCTGGCCCAGCCCTCGCCGCCGTTGCAAACGCCCGATTCCGTCGAGACCATGCCGGGCCGGGATGCTTCGCCCGCGGCTGTTCCGCCCGCCGCCCCGGTTCAGCCCCCGTCGCCGTCCGCCGCCTCGGCGAGTTCTCCGGTTTCCGCGCCGGCGCCCTCTGCCGTTGCGCCAGCCGATGCCGCAAGAGCGTCAGCCCTCGCGTCTGCCGGCGTCGCGCGCAACGCGACTGCCCCCACAGCCAGGGAACAGGAAAACATGGCGGCGGGCAATGCGACGTGGCCCGCCGAATCCGTCCGCTCCGCGGAGGGCGCGCCGCCTCCGGGCCAGCACAAGGTCATCATCACCGCCACGGAGGAATGCTGGATTCATTCCAACGCCGACAATACCGATACCCGGCAGTTTTCCTTGCGCAAGGGCGACACGTTTGCCCTGACCTTCACCAAGGGGCTGGAGCTGAAGCTGGGCAATGCCGGCGGCGTGCGCATCCGTTATAACGGGCGGGACATGCCCGCGCCCGGCCAGTCCGGTCAGGTGCGGACGCTGACCTTTCCGCCCGCGGCCCGGCAGTGATGGAATGGGCCGATCAGGCCGTGGTTTTGCGTATCGGGCATTTCCGCGAATCTGATCTCTGGTTGAAGCTGCTTTGCCGCAAGCGTGGTTTGCTGACCCTGTTCGCCTTTGGCGGCAGTCGCAGCCGACGGCGTTTCTGCGGCTGCCTGGATGTGCTGAATACCCTGCAATGCCGGGTCAAGGTTTCGGGCAGGGGAAACTTTCTTAATCTGGAAGAAGCGGTGCTGCTGTCCGGCCCGCAGCGGCTGCGCGGCAACTGGCGCCGCATGGGCCTGGCCGCCAACTGCCTGCGCTTTGTGGAGGCCCTGGGCGTCAATGATGACGGCGCGGCGGAAAGCTTTGCCCTGGTGGAAGACCTGCGCCGCGTTCTGGAAGAAGAAGCGCGCCTGCCCGCCTTGCTGCCGCTTTTTTTCCGCCTGCGTCTGGCCGGCGCTTTGGGCTTTGCGCCCAATCTGGGGCATTGCGGCGCGTGCGGCGCGCCTCTGGCGGAGCGGGCGCTCTTTGTGGTGGACGAGGGGCAGATGCGTTGCGCCGCGTGCCGGTCGCGAGCATCCTTGCCGGCCACGCGCTACGGAGTGGAGCTTTCTTTGACCGGGCTTGACCTTTTACGCCGCGTGCAGCGGGAATTTCCCTCCGCCTGGCCGGCGGAGGACGGGCCGTCGTCAGATCGCCGGGCCTGCGCGCGGGCCATTGACGGTTTTGTGCAGTACCATTTGGGGCTGGCCTGGGAGGGCGGGTATTTTCGCCGGGTATGAAAGCCGGGCCGTTTGCCGCTGGCTGCGCAAACCGCGCTTTTTGCCGGGGGCGGGAGCGGGCGCATTGCCTTCACAAAAAAGCCTTCTTCCTGCCGGAGATGCGACATCGGCCTTCGGCGGACTGATGTCGCCGTCTGTGCGGCTCTGTGAACATTGAGCATAACAAAGGACAGCGCATGTATTTTCAGGATGTGATTCTTACCCTGCAACATTACTGGGCAAGCCGGGGCTGCGTCATTGAGCAGCCTTCGGGCGTTGAGTGCGGGGCCGGCACGTTTAATCCGAGCACATTCCTGCGGGTTCTCGGCCCTGAACCCTGGAAGGTCGCCTATGTGGAACCTTCGCGCCGTCCCACGGACGGCCGCTACGGCGAAAACCCCAATCGCCTGCAGCGCTATTTTCAGTTTCAGGTGGTGCTCAAACCCTCGCCGGACAATGTGCAGGATCTTTACCTGCAAAGTCTGGAAGCTCTGGGGCTCAACCCCGCCCGCCATGACATCCGCTTTGTGGAGGACGACTGGGAATCGCCCACGCTTGGGGCCTGGGGCCTGGGCTGGGAGGTTTGGCTCAATGGCATGGAAGTGAGCCAGTTCACCTATTTTCAGCAGGTGGGCGGCATTGATCTGTCGCCGGTCAGCGTGGAGCTGACCTATGGTCTGGAACGCCTGACCATGTATCTTCAGGGCGTGGAATCGGTGTATGATCTGCGCTGGAACCAGAACGTGACGTACGGCCACATCTATCACCAGAACGAGGTGGAGCAGTCACGGCACAATTTTGAAGTCAGCAATGCGGCAATGCTGCTGCGCCAGTTCAGCGATTTTGAGAGGGAATGCAAGACCATGCTGGAGCTGGGCCTGCCCTGGCCCGCCTACGATTACTGCCTGAAGTGCTCGCATACCTTCAATCTTCTGGATGCGCGCGGGGCGATTTCCATTACCGAGCGCACCGGCTACATCGGTCGGGTGCGCGCTCTGGCCGCGGGCGTGGCGCGTCTGTACACGACGCAACGCGAAGAACTGGGCTATCCCATGCTCGACAACAAGGATGCGAGGTAAGGCATGGCGACCTTTGTGCTTGAAATCGGCAGCGAGGAACTGCCTTCCCGTTTTCTGGCCCCGGAAGAGGCGGAACTGCGAAGCCGTTTTGTCGCCGCGCTGAACGAGGCGGGCCTGGAGCACGGCGTCGTGCGCGTCATGAGCACGCCGCGCCGGGCAGTCTTGCTGGTGGAAGACCTCAACCCCGTGCAGAGTGAAAAAGAGGAAGTGATTTCAGGCCCTCCGGCGCGCGTTGCCTACGGGCCTGACGGAGCGCCCAGCAAGGCTCTGGAAGGTTTTGCCCGCACCCACGGCCTGAGCGTGGCGGATGTTTTTCAGCTGGAGACGGAAAAGGGCGCATATGTGGCCGTGCGCAAGCGTACCGGCGGCGCTGCGGCCAGGGATCTGCTGGCTGAAATCTGCCCGGCGGTGATTACGGCCCTGTCTTTTGCCAAGCGCATGCGCTGGGGCGCGTATTCGCTGGCCTACGCCCGCCCCATCCGCTGGATTCTGGCCTTGCTGGATGCGGAGGTTGTGCCCTTCGGCATCGGGCCGGTGAGTTCCGGCCGCGAAACCAGCGGCCATCGCGTGCACGGTCCCGGCCCCTTCAGCGTGGAGCATGCCGGAGCCTATCTGCAAACCGTGGCCGATCTTTGCGCCGTGACCTTGGATCCGGCCCGGCGTCGCGCCGCCATTGTGGAGGGCGGCGACGCTCAGGCCGCCCGCTGCGGCGGCAAGGTGCTCTGGAAGGACAGCCTTCTGGACGAAGTGCAGGGCCTGGCCGAGCATCCCGTGCCCTTGCTGGCGGATTTTGATCCGGCCTATCTGGAAGTGCCGCGCGAAGTGCTGCTGACCAGCATGGAGAGCCATCAGAAAAGTTTTGGCATTGAGGGCGCGGACGGCAAGCTCATGCCGCATTTCCTGACCGTGCTCAACCTGACCCCCGAGGATATGAGCGTGGTCAGGCACGGCTGGGAGCGAGTGCTGCGAGCCCGTCTGGACGACGCCCGCTTTTTCTGGCGCGCGGATCTGCGGGAAAATTTTGACGCCTGGCTGGCCAGGCTGGATCATGTCATCTTTATCGGCGCGCTGGGCAGCATGGGCGACAAAACCCGCCGCCTTGAGTCCCTTTGCCGCTGGCTGGCGCAACGCTGCGCCCCGCGCCTGGGCGCTGACCTGACGGCGGACGCCGCGCGGGCTGGCCGCCTCTCCAAGGCCGATCTGGTCAGCGGCATGGTGGGCGAATTTGATGTCCTTCAGGGGATCATGGGGGGCATTTATGCGGAGCGCAAGGGAGAATCCCCGGTCGTGTCCGCAGCCCTGAAAGAACAATACCTGCCCGCCGGGCCTGATTCGCCTCTGCCTGCAAGCCCCGTGGGCGCGCTGCTTTCGCTGGCGGACAAGGCCGACACCCTGGCGGGCTGCTTCGGCCTGAACATGATTCCCACCGGCGCGGCGGACCCCAATGGTCTGCGGCGTTGCGCCCTGGGCATTATCCGCATTCTGCTGGACTACGGTTTTGAGCTGGATGCGCGTGAACTGTTCGCCAAGGCGCGGGAGCTTTATGGCTCGCGGGAGTGGAAGCTGCCGCCGGATGAAAGCCTGGACAGGCTCATGGAATTTTTCGCGGCCCGACTGCGCAACTATTTCATGAGTCAGGGGCAGGATACCCTGCTGGTGGACGCCGCGCTGAACGCCGGCGCGGCTCTGGCGTCCGACTGCGGCGCGCGTTTGGCCGCCCTGACGGCCTTCAGCAGAGAAGCTGGCTATGCCGAGGCCGTGCAGACCTTCAAGCGGGTGGCTAATATTGTGCGCAAGCAAGTCGCCGCCGAGACGTTGCCCGATCACTGGGAGGCGGCCCTGTTGCGCGAGGCGCCGGAAAAGGCTTTGGCTGAGACTCTGGATGCGCTGTTGCCCCGGCTGGACGCCCTGTGGGCCGCGGGCGACCACGGCGCGGCCCTGGCCACGCTCAGGGAAGTGCGCCCGGCGGTGGATGCCTTTTTTGACGGCGTCATGGTCATGTGCGAGGACGCGGCCCTGCGCCGCAACCGCCTGACCATGCTCCGGGCCCTGGGTGCACGCTTTGCCCGGCTGGCTGACTTTGCGGCCTTGCAGGTGTAGGGGCGCGCGTCATGTTCAAGTTCGGATGCGCAAGCGGCTTGTCTGTAAGAGCCCCCGCCGCGCATGCGCCTGACATGCAAAGAGCGTGACGGCCAGTGTGGCAAATTTGCTTGACAGACCTGAAGGCTTGAGCTAATAACGCTGTTTCACAACATTACGTTGCTGCCAATGGCGGCTGTGCCGCTTCTTCGATATCATGGCTTGCGCGGGCAAGCCCAACATAGTGGAGGAATACCGTGGCCAACCACAAGTCAGCCATCAAACGTCACAAGCAGAGCCTCAACCGCGCCGCCCGCAATCGCGCCGCCCGCACCCGCGTGAAAAACGCCATCAAGGAAGTGCGCGCCGCTATTCAGAACAAGGACAAAGGGCTGGCCGGCTCCTCGCTGACCGTCGCCACCTCTGTGCTGGCCAAGGCCGCCGGCAAGGGCGCGCTGCACTGGAAAAAAGCCGCGCGCAAGATTTCGCGTCTGGCTCGCGCGGTCAACAGCATTGAAGCCGAGTAGGCCGCATGTAACACGGTGTTGTTTGCCCCTCAGAGCGCTGCCGATGGCTTGAGCAAAGACCGTCAGATGAAAAAGCTGCTTTGAGAATGCGCCGACAGGCAAATGGAAAATATTGCGGATAATGCTTGACGGGCAGGGTGGTGTAAGGTAATATTTTTTCGTTACGCGCTCGTAGCTCAGCTGGATAGAGCAACAGGCTACGAACCTGTAGGTCAGGAGTTCGAATCTCTTCGAGCGCGCCAATTATTTCAGGCACTTGCGGATGCCGCCGCAAGTGCCTTTTCATTTGGGCACATGGTTTGGGCACATGCGGCACATCCGGCATGGCCTTCCAGGATAAGGAAGCGAAACGATTGCTGTGAGCTGTCGCGTAAAATAAGAATTTTTTCACGAAAAATGAGAACGTGCCGGGGCAGATTTTCCGCTCTGGCACTTTTTTTGTTTAGCTGTCAAAATTTACCCATGTGTTCTCCATTTTGTAAATGATCCCTGATGCCTCAGCAATGCGATATGGCGCTGTAATTCTCTTCATCTGTTTAGGTTCTGCTAACAAATAGCTTACAAGATATTTTTCCTTGCGCAGTATGGACGTATGGAAAGATGCCAAACACTCACTGATGAACAATTTGCCCTTATAGAGCCAATACTCAAAGAAGAGCGTGATTCAGGGGGGAGAAAACCTGCCATAGCTGAAGAATGCCCGGGATAATCTCATGGGCGGTTTCACCACGGTGCGCGACGAAGGCTATTTCACCATCCGGGGGGCAGGCCATCCGCGACGCCATCAATGCCGGTTTTGCCGAAGGGCCGCGCGTGTTCACCAGCGGCATGGTCATCACCCAGACGGCCGGGCATCTCGAACCGCGCTGGACGCAGGAGCGCTTCGGCATTCAGACCTTCAAGTCCGTCAATGTGGCCAACACGCCCGGTGCAGTGGTGACTGCCGCGCGCCAGATGCTCAAGATGGGAGCCGACCAGATCAAGACCATGGTGACAGGCGGCCTTCTCAGCCGAGGCGCTAACGTGGGCGAACAGAATATGAGCGATGAAGAAATCGCGGCACGGGCGGGCGTTACGGTCATCGAGCATTGCGCAACCGTGGATGATGAGGGCATCCGGCTCATGGCTGAAAACGCCGTGGCCCTGGCGCCGACTTTCAGCGTGCTCAAGCTCATTGCCGAAAAGGGGCCGGAAGCGGGCGTTTCAGCGGATGCCGTTGGCAAGTCTGCGGCACTTGCCCCGCGCCATCTGGAAAACGTGAAAAAAGCCTACGATGCCGGGGCGCGCGTGGTATTTGGCACGGATACCGGAACGCCACTGGGCTATCACGGCAGACGGCATCAGGAATCTGTCCTTATGGAAGAGGCGGGCATCACCGAACCAGATATTCTGCTTTCCGCCAGCCCCCGCGCCAGCAGCATGAGCGCCGAAAGGACGAGAATGCCCAGCAGCGCCTTGCGGAACAGCCGGACATTCATGCGGCGCGCCAGCGGAATGCTGGCCGTGATGCCGCAGCAGGCGAAAAACGCCCCCACAGTCCCAGACCTGTCTCCACGCCGTCATAGAGCCCTTGCCAATACCGCCAGGGTAACGTCACCGCCGTGATGACCACGCTGACCACATTGACGGCGCCCAGAGCGGCCTCCTTTTCCAGCTTCCGCCAATGGACATAGACCGCCAGCGCCGGGCCGCCCATGCCCATGGCGCTCATCATGACGCCGGAGGCCACCCCCAGCGGCAGGGCAAACCAGCTCCCGACGGGGGGGCGCCGGTTGCCGCCGGGCAGCCATTGCCAGAACAGAAAGCCCCCCAGACAGAAGGCGGCGCCCAGCAACAGGGCGCGCGATCCCGCATGCGCCAGGGCCCAGACGCCGAACGGGATGCCCGTCAGGGCCCCCGCCGTCAAAAGCGCGACATCGCCCCAGTGAACGTGCCTGGCATGGATCACGCTCATGAACGCAGCGACGGCCGTGCCCGAGATGCAGCCCAGCAGAATGGCCTCCCGCGGCGGCAGCAGAAGGGCCGCGAACGGAAGCGCAAAAAGATTGGCGCCAAAGGAGGCAATGCCGGTGACGAACCCTCCGCAGAACCAGAGCAGATTGTAGCAGACAGCGTTCAGCATGCCGGAAAGGGGACGTCGGCGGGAAAGAACCGACGGCGTCTCCGGGAAACAGTCAGGCTTTCACGCCAGAAGTCAGGCCGAGAACGCGCCGGGCATTCTCATACATGACCTTGCGGCGCGCATCCTCCCGCAGGGGGAAGGCCGCATACGCATCCAGCGCGTCGGCCAGCTCCACGAAGGGATGGGCGCTGGCGAAGAGAACCTTGTCGCCTATGGTCTCGTTCATGGCCCGCACGTAGACATCCACCATGGGCGCGCGCTCGTATTCGGAAATGTCCATATAGACATTGGCGTTGCGCAGGCAGGTGTAAATGGCCTCGTTGACGAAGGGATAGCCGCCGTGACTCATGATGAGGACGAGTTCGGGAAAGTCGCGGGCGACCTTATCCACATCGCGCGGGTCGGCATATTCCAGGATGGCGCCCGGCACCTGGGGCGGCGGCGCCATGGTGATGAAGACCGGTACTCCCAGTTCGCAGCACTTGGCGTACAGCGGATAGAACCGGGCCTCGGAAGCCGGGATGTGGGTGAGGTAGGGATCAATGGCGATGCCCTTCATGCCCAGCTCGCGCACGGCGTGCTCCACTTCGCGCACGGCGGCCATCTTCTTGTGCGGGTCGATGCCCCAGAAGCCCACGAACTTCCGCGGGTACGCCCGGCAAAACTCCAGTACGCTCGGATTGTTGGCCGGGAAGCCGTAGGTGGTCTCGCAATCACGACCGGTGATCACGCCAAGTTCCACGCCCAGGCGATCCAGCCCGGCGACAATCTCCGGCAGGGGCTGGGCCTGGCGCGCGTCAAAGCCTATGGCTTTGCAGGCGGCCTTGAACATGGCGCTGTTCTTGATGCCGTTGATGATTTCCGGCGTATTGGGCCGGAAACGGAAATCAATGGTCCGCATGTTTCCCCCCTCCCGACGGCGAGGGCTGCCCGGCAGCCCCTTCGGGGACGTTGCCCTTCAGGGGGGAACTCTCCTGACCGCCCCCGAAGGTCTGTATTTCGAGAATCGGCAGACTGAAAATGACGAGCATATGACTGGCCCTGCCGTCCGCGCCGAGCAGCGTCACTTCCGCCTCACGCGTGTCTGCCCGCACGATTTGCAACAATTCCGGCAGATTGCGGCTCATGATCTTCATTTCCCTGCTGATGCGCCTCGTATGGAACCAGCCAAAGGACATGAAGTTCACGGCTTCCGTCCGGTAAAGTCCGGCGATGCGTTTTTGCAGCTCCTCACTGCCGAATGCCTTGAGAACGGCAATGAAATCCAGATTCCGGCCTTCAGCCTGCATGGCGAGCATTTCAAAGCCTTCTTCACCCAGGAGCGCGTTTACGGCATCAAGGCGCTCCCTGCTGTAGGTCTCAAGCAGGCAAACGCGCACAAGCCGCGCGGCGGGAGCGCCTCCCGCTTTCGCTTCCGCCCCCGTGCCGCCCCGCCGGAACTCCAGGCTGACATTCCAGGGCAGACCGGCCCAGGTGACTTCGGGCAGCAGGACATGGCCCGCCATGTCTCCGTTTCCTTCCTTGGCGCCCGGCAGTCGCAGGGCCGCCGACCGTTCCATGCCGAACCGCCATTTTCCGAAAATGACGGGATCAGCAAGTTTGTGGCGCTCCCGGCCCGGGACGCGACACTCCCTCGGGGGCTTTTTCGACGTTTCGGCGGCAATGGCCGGCCCCGCCAGACAGAGCGCCAAGCAGAGGCACGCCAAAAGTATCCGCACGCAGTCCATTGGGCCTCCTTTGGATGATGATGTTTCGGTAGCCGGGAGCCTGTGCCCGGTGGGCCGCTATTCTTTCATGACCGTGGGCAGCCAGGTGACGATGGCCGGGAAAAGAATGATGAGCACCAGCCCCACAAGCTGGCAGCCGATGAACTCGAACATGCCTTTGTAGATATCGCTCAGCGACCAGTGCGGGATACTGCCCTTGATGAAGTAGCACGAAAGGGCCACTGGAGGCGAGAGCCATGACGTCTGCAGGGTGACGGCGACCACCAGGCAGAACCAGAGCTTGTCAAAATGCAGCCCCTCGATCACGGGGATGAGCAGCGGCACGAGAATGAGGACAATGGGCACCCATTCCATGGCCCAGCCCATGAAGAAGATGATGGCGCAAATGAGCGCCAGCATGGCCATGGGCGCCATATCCAGCCCCAGCAGGAAGTTGGAGAGGGCTACGGCCCCGCCGAGCCGCGAAAAGACCGCGCCGAAGAAATTGCAGGACGCGATCATGATGAGAATCATGGAAGAAAGAAGAATCGTGCTGTGCAGAGCTTTGGCGAGTCCCTTCCAGGTAAACTTGCCATAGGCGATGACCAGAACCAGGGCGCCGAAGGAGCCGCAGGCCGCGCCCTCGGTGGGGGTGGCAAATCCGCAGAGGATGCTGCCCAGGGTGGCGAAGATGAGCACCGCCAGGGGCACCGCTCCGATCACAAGGCCTTTCAGCACTTCGCCCATGCTCGTGGGGCGCTCATCCGGCGGCAGCGGCGGCCCGTACTTGGGCCAGATGGCGCACTTGATGAGCGAGTACGCGATATAGAGAGAAGCCAGGAGCAGGCCGGGCAGGATGGCCGCGGTGAACAGATCGGTGATGGGCACGCCCACGATGGGGCCGAGCACGATGAGCATGATGCTCGGCGGAATCAGGATGCCGAGGGTGCCCGCGGCGGCGATGCAGCCCGCGCCCATGCGCACGTCATAGCCACTGCGGCGCATGGCGGGTTCGGCCATGATGCAGAGCAGGTTGACGGAGGAACCGACAATGCCGGTGGCCGCCGCAAAAATTGTGCCCGTGAGGCTGACCGTGGCAAAAAGCGAACCGGGCAGCCTGGACAGGAGAAGCTGGAACGAGCGGAACAGCCGCGTCATGAGTCCCGCGCCTTCCAGAAGATAGCCCATGAACAGGAAAAAGGGGATGGCGACCATGACGCTGTCGCTCATGACCTGCCAGAACTGGATCGTCAGCAGGTGAAAGACGAGCTTGCCGAACCCGAGAAAACCGAACAGCAGCCCGCTGAAAATCATGGTATAGGAAATGGGGAAGCCCGTGCAGAACAGGCCGAACATGGAAATGATGGAGAACACCGCCAGCATTTCATTGGATATAACCATGCGAAAGCTCCTTAAGGCGCGTCATTCTGGGATGGGGCCGTCACTGTCGCCGCCGCGCCCAGCCCCCGCGCGGCGCGAATTTTGGCGTTAGTCGGCAGCCTCGCCCAACTGCTCGTTGTCCCAGAGCAGTTCATTGGTCTTCCAGCGATACCAGCACTTGATAACTTCCGAGACACCTTGGATCAGCGTCAGCGCAACGCAGAAGGGCAGCGCCATCTTGGCCGGCCAGATGATGGGCATCCAGGGGCTTGTGACGGAAACTTCGTTCTGAATGTAAGACTTCCAGGCATAGGCGACGGAAATATCCAGAAAAACAATGTGGATGGGGAAAAAGAAAATGAGGTAATTGAACATATCCACCAGAGCCTTGGTTTTGATGGACCAAGAGTGGTAGAAAAAGTCGGTGCGGATATGGTTGCCCGTCTGAAGGCAGAAGGGGGAACCAAGCATGAAATGAATGGCGTAGAGGATCATCACCACGTCCAGCGCCCAGATGGAGGGGGCGGTGAAGACGTTGCGCATGATCACCTCGTACATCATGGCCAGCACCATGGGAATGACGAGCCAGGAAGTGATCTTGCCGACACGTTCATTGAGGCGGTCAATCCAGGCCACTATCTTTCTGGCCGCCGGGGGCACCGCCGCCAGGCCCTGTTTCGACGTCCGGGAAAGTTCTGCACAGTCGGACATACATGCTCCTTGAAACAAAGATGGGTGCTCGGCGCGGGGGCCGCGCTTGCGCGGCCCCCATTCAGATGCGCTTATTTGTAATCGGTGATGATGCCTTCATCCATGGCGGTCTTGCCCATCATGTAGAACAGACCGTTGGAGCGGGTTTCAAAGGGTACCGTCAGTTTCGCCCAGGCGATCTGGGAATCGTGCACCTTCTTGAAGAAGGGATCCTTGTCGTACTTGGCGATAACCGTACGGGCGGCCTTCATGAAGGCGGGATAGTAGTCGGCCGGGGTCTCCTCGATGACGACGCCCTGCTTGCGAACCATGGTCTCAAGGGCTTCCGAGTTGACCTTGATGCCGCTGAGAAGCTGGTCGATGAGGCACACTTTCATGGAGAGGTTGATGACTTCCTGAAGGTTCTTCGGCAGCTTCTCGAACCAGGTCTTGTTGATGTAGACGTCGCCGATGGAGATGGCCTGATGCAGGCCCTGGAGATAGTAGTGCTTCCAGACTTCGGGGAAGCCCATGACGATATCCTCGCCGGGAGCGATCCATTCGGCGGCCTGGATGGCGCCGCGCTGGGCCGCGGGGATGATGTCGCCTCCGGCCATGGAGACCACGGGCATCCCCATTTCCTTGAAGGCTTCGGAGGGTACGCCTGGAGGCGCGCGGAAGGTCAGCTTGTTGATCTGCGCGACCGAGGTGTACTTTTCATGGAACCAGCCGAAGCATTCGGGACCCATGGGAAGCACGGGGAAGGAGATCATGTCCAGCTTGAGGATGTCCTGATAATAGGCGTTGAGAAGCTTGAGCCCTTCGCCCTCGAACATCCAGGACAGCTGGGACATCTGGTCAAGACCGTAGCCCAGGCCGCCGATGGGCGCCGAAAAGAGCGTGCCCGCGGGATGCTTGCCGGAAGCCCAGTGCGTCCAGCACATGCCGCCATTGACCAACCCCTCGCTCACGGCGTCAAAAATCTCGAAATTTTTGACAATGGCGCCGTCGGCATAAAGCTCCACCTTGATCTGTCCGGCGGAAAGCTTCTCGATGTTGGCCTTCAGACGCTCAAGCGTTTTGAAGTACATGGACGAAGTGGCGAGCGAGGTCTGGATCTTCAGCTCATACGCCGCCGCGGAGGCTTTGGAGGCAACCGGGCCGAAAAAGAGGGCCAGCGCCACAACCAGCAATGCGAACTTTTTCACAATTAATCCCTCCGGTTAATCATTAAACTTCTCGTGGGCTCCTGCGCGTGTTCCTTTCCCTCCTTGCGTGTTGCGGGTTCCGCACGATGCGGGGCGTTCGCCCCGTGTCAGTCGCCAAAGAATCCGATTCCACCATAGGGCAAGCCTATAACAATCATGCCGCCGGCAAATATAGCAAACGCTACACTGGCTGGTTTTTCACAAAAATTTTCCCCGCGGATGGATTGCCATGAAACCGGTATTCCCTCTGCCCACGCCCGCCGGCTTTCCCGGCCTGGGGGCGTACTTTTTTTCGCCAAAGCCGCGCAAGAGTTCCGCGTGGATGCGCCCATCCCCGGCGCGCGCCAATCCCGGTTTTTCCGCGCAGGTGAGAAAAAAACGCCTGTTGTCGCATTTGCTATAGAAAAGCCCATCCAAAAAGGCTTTTTTCCTGACCATAGGGAAAATCAAAGCCTGCCGCCCGGCGGTGAAAAAGCAGTCCCTTCGAAGGAGGAGTACATGTTTTCGAGTTTTCAGACAGTAAGCCGTGTGGTGTTTGGACGCGGCAGTGCCGCGGAACTGGGAAGCGAAGCGCACAAGCTCAATGCCGCCAAGGTCGGCCTGATCACCGACGCCGGCCTGACCAAGGCCGGAATCCATGTTCCCCTGACGGATTCCCTGGCAAAGGCGGGCATTCCGTGCGTGGTCTATGACAAGGCGGAACTGGACCCCACGCCGTCCTCCATAGAACGGGCCGCGGCATGGGTTCGGGAAAACGGGGTCGATCTGCTGCTCGGCGTGGGCGGCGGCAGCGCGATGGACACCACCAAGGCCACGGCGCTCCTCGCCCGGCACGAAGGGCCATTGAGCCGCTATTACGGCCTGCACAAGGTGCCCGGCCCCTGCATGCCGACCATCCTTGTGCCCACCACTGCGGGCACGGGCAGCGAGATGACGTCCAACTCCGTGCTCAGTGACCCCGTCACGGATTCGAAGCAGGGGATCGTCAGCGACCACCTTTACGCCAGGGTCGTCCTGCTCGACCCGGAGCTGACCGTGGGGCTGCCCCCGTTCTATACCGCCATCACCGGCATGGACGCCCTTGTCCACAGCATCGAGTCCTATGTGAGCCAGCACGCGACCTTCATTACGGATGCCCTCAATCTTCAGGCCATCCGCATGATCGTGAACAATATCCGCCAGGCATACGCCAACGGCGGCAATATCCAGGCTCGTGAGCAGATGCTCTACGGGGCGGCCGCCAGCGGCATCGCGTTCTCAAATACCCAGAACGGCGTCATCCATGCGATTGGCATGTCCTTCTCGCACGAGCACCACATCCCCCACGGCCTGATGATGGCTATTTGCGCCCCCATGGGCATGACGTTCAATGCCACGGCCGCGCCGGAAAAATTCGCCGCCATCGCGGATATTTTCGGCAGCGCGCCCGCCGACGCTCCGATTCTCGTCAAGGCCAAGAGCGCGGCTTCCGGTTTCGCCGCACTCATGGAGGATCTTGACATCACGCCGGGGCTTGGCGCGCATGGCATCACCAGAGAGGAACTCCGCCCTGTGGCGGAAAAGGGCGCGGCCTACAAGCGCCTCATGGACAGCAACCCGCGCAGGGCCACTGCCGACCAGCTGGAACGTCTGCTGGAACGCTTTTACTAGCGGCCACTTGCAAAAGTGGACACTACAAAACCCGCAAGGGTTTTGCGGCGGCGTAGCCGGGTTCATTTGCGAAAAACCGCGTTTTTTCGCCAACGATCCCGCAAGGATTCTTCGCGGAATTCCGCGCGGAATTTTTACGATTAGACACTAGGCTCATCGGCCGATGCGCGCGTCGGACGAAAATACAACCGCCTCACGGCAAGGGGTACATCATGGCAGAGTTTTCCTACGTCAAAATCAGGAACTTCATCAACGGCCAGTGGCAGACCGAACCGGATGCGCCGGTCAAACCGCTCTACAATCCTTCCACGGGCGAGCAGATCGGAGAAGTGCCCATGTCCGGCGCCAAAACCTGCGAAGCTGCCATCGCCACGGCATGGGAGGCGTATCAGAGCTGGCGCGAACTTCCCATAGCGAAACGCCTCGTCTATATTTTCAAGCTGCGTGACGCCATGGTGCGCAATCATGAAAAACTGGCCCAGGGCATCGCCTGGGATCAGGCCAAGCACATTTCCGAAGCGCGGGGCGAAGTGCAGCGCGTCATCGAGATTATTGAATCCGCCGCCGGCGCTTCCTCGACCATCCAGGGCGACACTCTCGACCAGGTTTCGGGAAGCATCTCCGCCAAGGTGGTGAAGCAGTCGCTGGGCGTTTTCGGCGGCGTGGCCCCCTTCAACTTCCCGGCGCTGGTTTTCGGCTGGTTCATTCCCTATGCGCTGCTGGCGGGCGATACCTTCATTTTCAAACCCTCCACCCAGTCCCCCTATTTCATGCAGCTCATGTGCGAGATATTCCAGGAGATCGAGCTGCCGGCAGGCGTGGTCAACGTCATCCACGGCGACCGTTCCATCCCTGGAACCTGGTATGAAGATCCGCGCATGGCGGGCGTGTGCCTGGTGGGCTCCACGCCCACGGCCAAGAAGATGGCCGAGGGCTGCGCGCGCGGAGCCAAGCGTTCCATGTTGCTCGGGGGCGCCAAAAACATGCTCCTCGTCATGGAAGACGCCAATCTTGATGTCTTCGTGGACAACTTCATCAACTCCTGCTACGGCTCGGCCGGCCAGCGCTGCCTGGCGGGTTCCATTGTCGCGGCGGTGCCGGAAATCTATGACGAAGTCATCGAGCGCATCGTCGAGGCATCCAAAAAAGTCAAGGTGGGCGACGCCTTC
This sequence comes from Desulfovibrio sp. SGI.169, assembly GCF_050313595.1. NCBI lineage: Bacteria > Pseudomonadati > Thermodesulfobacteriota > Desulfovibrionia > Desulfovibrionales > Desulfovibrionaceae > Desulfovibrio > Desulfovibrio sp. SGI.169. Next base: position 38,625 of record NZ_JBNPLS010000012.1, read on the forward strand.
GATCCCGAGGTCTACATGGGCCCCCTCATTTCCCGCGCCGCCGCCGACAACGTGATCAACTATGTGGATATCGCCCTCAGGCACGGCAAATGCGAGCTGCTTCTCGATGGCCGCCACCCCGACCTGCCGGAGAAAAACCGCAACGGCTATTTTGTTGGCCCCACGATCATCAAGGATGTCACGCCCTGCAATCCGCTGTTCACCACCGAGGTTTTCGGGCCGCTGGTGGCGACCATCAAGGTGGCGGACATGGATGACGCCCTCAGCCTCATCCGCGCATCCGAATTTGGCAACGGCGCTTGCATTTTCACGCAGAATGCCTACTATGCTGAAAGGTTCGGTCGCCTGGCCGACGTGGGCATGGTGGGTGTCAATGTCGGCATCTGCGCGCCGCATCCGTATGTGCCCTTCGGCGGCATCAAGGGTTCCCTGCTCGGCACCAACAAAGTGCAGGGCAAGGAAGGTATGGATTTCTTCCTGCAAAACAAGGTCATCACCCTGCGCACACATCCGCCCAAGGGGGTGGCCGCTTCCGGCGTCAAACCCTCTGCGGTGCGTTCCTGCGTTGCCTCCTAAGGCGCGATGTTCTGCAAGCCAGTGGAGAGTATTCCGAAGCCTGAAATACTCCATTATTCCTGCAAATAGCCTCGGGGGAGGGGGAAGCCCCTCCCCTGCTGGAATCAGATATGGTCAACAAGAGCGACTCCGCGGGAACGGGCCCTCCCACCAAAGATTACAGACTCGCCCAGGTGGCCGACCTCAATCGCTGCTGGGAACAGCTCCTCCATTTCGCACGGCGGCATGTGTATGCGAAACATGCCATCATTCCGCATCAGCACAGCAATTCCTTCTATTATCTCTCCGATGGCCTGGTGGGGCTTTTCTACACGGCAAGCTGTGGTCGGGAACGGCTCACCCTGCGCGTCAAGCCGGGCTGCATTTTCAATGAGGCGCGCCCTCTGAGCGGCCTGACCCCGGAAGGACGCTTCGTCTGCATGCAGGCTTCGGTGGTCTGGCATTTTCCCGAACGCCTGCTGCGAGATCCAGGCTTCATCAGCGGGCATGCGGAGCAGATCAGCAACCTGCTGCGTTCCATGGGAACCAAGATACTCACGCATTATATCTTCCTCGCCGAAATGGGGACAGGCAGTCACGAGACGCACCTTTGCCGCTTCATACAGGCGCTCATGCACGGCAGCCGGCAACGGAACATCCCCTGCAACATGACGCAGGAAGAAGTGGCCTCGCTGCTCGGCATCCACCGCACCACACTGGCGAGGCTGGTGCGACGCCTGAAAAGGCGCGGGGTCATCTCCTCGTTCACGGCCAGAAGCATCACCATTGAAAACCCCGAAGAACTTGACATGATCGCGAACGGAGGCCAGCTGCCCGCAGATGGAGAGGATATATGATGCAGAATTGCGACTTTCGGCGGGGCATTGTTTGAATAAACCTTGGAAAACAGGCGCCCGCCCACAAGCTAGTTGCAAAATTGCATCACTTTTGGGCAAAAAGGCCCTCTTTCGTCCAATTGTCGCAAATTTGCATCCCGACTTCCCGTTCCATGGGCATCCCCGCTGCGACCGAGGAGAATGGTGTAATGATTATCAATAAAAATCAATATGTTGCGGTATTGGCACAAAAGCTGCTTGTAGGGAAATAGTTCACCAGATGACGGCGTTGGCCGGCTGCATGCCGCGCCGGACGCCACATCGCAGCCATTCTTTTCAGGAAGGAGTTCCAAATGAATGTGACTACCTGCGCGTGCCGTTCCCCTCAGGAAGAACGCCTTTACGACAGGATCGCCGGCAAGGAGGACAAGTTCCGTCACACGCATGCCCGGGTTTTCCGGTTGCTGGAGCGATTTGAAGGCCAGAAGCCGCGCATCGACATTGAGCGTGCCCGCTACTTCACCGAGTCAATGAAAGAGACCGAGGGCCAGCCCCTGGTGCTGCGCTGGGCCAAGGCGCTCATGCACATCGCCAAGAATATTTCGGTCTGCGTGCAGGAAGACCAGCTGCTGCTGGGCCGCGCCGGCTGCAATGGGCGCTATGGCATTCTTTATCCCGAACTGGACGGTGATTTTCTGGACGCCGCCGTGCGCGACCTGCCTACCCGCAAGACCTCGCCTGCCACCATCACGCCTGAGGACGCCAAGGTGGTCATTGAGGAGATCGCTCCCTACTGGAAGGGCAAGACCTATCACGAAGCCCTCAATGCCGCCCTGCCGCCGGAAGTGCACAAGCTCACCTATGACGACCCGCAGGGCCTCGTCTCGCGCTTCATCGTCAACGAGACCTCGTCCTTCCGCTCCTCCATCCAGTGGGTGCACGACTACGAAAAGATTCTCAAGCGCGGCTTCAACAGCATCAAGAAAGAGGCCCAGGAAAAACTGGCCGCCCTTGATCCGCTGAGCGCCAGGGATGACCGCGAGAAGCGCCCCTTCCTGGAAGCCGTCATCATTGTCTGCGACGCCATCGTTCTCTGGGCCAAGCGCCACGCCAGGCTGGCGCGCGAAATGGCCGCCAGGGAGACGAACCCCGCGCGTAAGGCCGAGCTTCTCCGCATGGCCGACAATGCCGAGCGCGTGCCCGGCGAGCCCGCCCGCGACTTCTGGGAAGCCTGCCAGAGCCAGTGGTTCACCCAGATGTTCTCGCGCCTTGAGCAGAAGACCGGCACCACCATTTCCAACGGCCGCATGGATCAGTACCTCTATCCCTTCTACAAGCGGGACAAGGCCGCCGGCAAGCTCAACGACGCGCAGGCCATGGAGCTGCTGGAGTGCATGTGGGTTGGCATGGCCGAATTCATCGACATGTATATTTCTCCTTGCGGCGGCGCCTTCAACGAGGGCTACGCCCACTGGGAGGCCGTGACCGTCGGCGGTCAGACCCCGGACGGTCGAGACGCCAGCAACGAGCTGACCCATCTTATCCTCAAGTCCAAACGCGAGTTTCCGCTGCACTATCCCGACCTGGCGGCGCGCATCCATGCGCGCGCCCCCGAGCGTTACCTCTGGGATGTCGCCGAGACCATCAAGGACGGCACGGGCTTCCCCAAGCTGATCAACGATGAGGAAGTGGTGCCGCTCTATGTCTCCAAGGGAGCCACCTTTGAGGAGGCCCTGGACTATGCCGTTTCCGGCTGCACGGAGGCGCGCATGCCCAATCGCGACACCTACACCTCCGGGGGCGCCTACATCAACTTCGCCGCCGCCGTGGAAATGGTGCTGCGCAACGGTCGCATGAAGAAGTACGGCGACCAGCTCCTGGGCGTGGAAACGGGCGACCCGCGCAACTTCAAGACCTGGGAAGAGTTCTGGAACGCCTATGTGCAGCAGCACCTGCTCTTCCTCAAGACCGCCTTTGTCCAGCAGTATATCATCAACAAGCTGCGCGCCCGGCACTTTGCCCAGCCCATGGGTTCCGCCATGCATGACCTGTGCATGAAGCACTGCATCGACCTGCATCAGGAGCAGATCCCCGAAGGCATCAACCTGGGCTACTTTGAATACATGGGCCTCGGCACGGTGGTGGACTCCCTGTCGGCGGTGAAAAAGCTGGTCTTTGAAGAAAAGAAGCTGACCATGGATCAGCTCATCAAGGCCATCGACGCCAACTTTGTGGGCTATGAGGACGTGCAGGCGCTGCTGCGCTCCGCGCCCTGCTACGGCAACAACGATTCCTACGCCGACGCCATCGGCCGCGAGATCGACCGCATCTCCGTGGAATACGGCGGCAAGTATTCCATGAAGGATCTGGGCATGCACAATGATGTCCGTTATGTGCCCTTCACCTCCCATGTGCCCTTCGGCAAGGTGGTGTCCGCCACGCCCAACGGCCGCACCGACGGCTTCCCGCTTTCCGACGGCACCTCCGCCTCGCATGGCGCGGATGTGAACGGGCCCACCGCCATCCTGCTCTCCAACTACAACACCAAGAACATGGGCATGCGCGACCGCGCCGCCCGCATGCTGAACATCAAGTTTACGCCCAAGTGCCTGGAAGGCGAGGCCGGGACGGAAAAGCTGGTTTCCTTCATCCGCGCCTTCTGTGACCTCAAGCTCTGGCATGTGCAGTTCAACGTGCTCAACAGGGAAACCCTGCTGGCCGCCCAGAAAGACCCGCAGAAATACCGTAACCTCATCGTGCGCATTGCCGGCTACAGCGCCTATTTTGTGGATCTCTCGCCGGATCTCCAGAATGACCTCATCGCCCGCACCGAGCACGAAACCTGCTGATTGATCTCCGAATTGATGCCCTGGCCGGTTCTGCCGGCCAGGGCATCCCTTTTAAGTCAAACAACGCAAGGATGCGGCATGAATCAGGAAGCCTATGATGATGACCGGGATCTCGCCCAGGAAGGGATGGTTTTCAACGTCCAGAAGTACTCCGTCCATGACGGTCCCGGCATTCGGACCATTGTCTTCCTCAAGGGCTGTTCCCTGCGCTGCCGCTGGTGCAGCAATCCCGAATCCCAGAACACCGCGCCGGAGCTTGCCTGGAACGAGGGGCGCTGCATCGGCATAGAAAAATGCGGTCACTGCCTGGAAGCGTGCGACAAGGGCGCCCTGACCCCGGGAGCTGATGGCAAACCTGCGCTTCAGCGGGAAAAATGCGGCGACTGCGCCCAGAGCTGCGCGGCGACCTGCCCTTCGCAGGGGCTGCTCATCTATGGCAGGCGGCGCACCGCGGGGGATGTGCTGAACGCGGTGGAACAGGACATGGCCTTCTACAGCCGCTCCGGAGGCGGCATGACGCTTTCCGGCGGAGAGCCGCTCCTGCAATATGATTTCGCCGTGGCCCTGCTGCGCCAGGCGCGCCTGCGACGCATGAAAACGGCCATCGAGACCTGCGGCATGGCGCCGGAAGCGAATATCCGCGCAGCGGCGCCCTGGCTCAGTTATGCGCTCTTTGATATCAAACATATGGACGCGGCGACGCACAAGGAGCAGACCGGGGTGGAGAATACGCGCATTCTCGCCAACTTCCGCATTCTGGCCGAGGAGTTCCCCACCCTGCCCATCCTGGCCCGCACCCCGGTCATTCCCGGCTTCAACGATACGCCCGAAGCCATTGAAGCCATAGCGGGTTTTATCAAGCCCTACGAGCGTGTGCGCTATGAGATGCTCCCCTACCACCGCCTCGGAACGCAGAAATACCACTTTCTCCACCGTGAACCGCCCATGGGAGAGGTGACGCTGGAAAAAAGCCGCATGCCCAGGCTGCAAAGGATCGCCCTTGACATCTTGGGGGAGCGGGTGCAGATTCCCAGATAATTGGGAATGCCCCATTTCAGGAAGTGATTTTCGGCGGCCCTCGTCACGGTGTCAGCCATGCCCGATCGCGTCACCGAGCTTCTCGCCCCCCATGTCAGGCACATTCTGGACGCCATGCCTTCCGGCGTCTTCATCACCGATGTCTCGGGGCGCACGCTCTATGTCAATCGCACCTATGAACAGCTGACAGGTCTCCGGCAGGAAGAGCTGCGCGGCAAGAATGTGTGCAGTCTGGTGGGCGAGGGCATTTTCGACAATGTCCTCAATCCTGAGATCGTCCGCACCTGCAAGCCCGCCACGCATGTGCAGCAACTGAAAAACGGCACACGGCTCGCGCTTTCCGGCTTCCCGGTTTTTGACGAAGGCGGCGTCATTCGCCTGGTGGCCACCTTTGCCCGCGACATTACCCTTCTGACCGACCTTCAGGATCAGGTGGCGGCCCAGCGCAAGCTCATCGACCAGATCAGCGGGCAACTCTCCCATGTCGCCAAGGAAAATCATCACCAGCTGCCCATCTATGCCAGCGGCGCCATGAGGGAGGTCATCTCCCTGCTGCGCCGGTTCGCCGCCACGGACGCCACCGTGCTCGTCTTGGGCGAGACGGGGGTGGGCAAGGATGTCGTGGCCCGCTACCTGCACGGCATTTCCGCCCGCAAGAACAAGGTCATGCTCAAGGTGGACTGCGGCGGCATTTCCGAAACACTCACCGAATCCGAACTTTTCGGCTACCTGCCCGGCGCCTTTACCGGAGCCTCCCCCAAGGGCCGGGCCGGGTACTTTGAAATCGCCGATGGCGGCACCATCTTTCTGGACGAAATCGGCGAACTGCCGCTGCCCATCCAGACGCGCCTCCTGCGCGTGCTTCAGGATGGCGAGATCGCGCGCGTGGGCTCCTCGACGCCGCGCAAGGTGAATGTGCGCGTCATCGCGGCCACCAACCGCGACCTGGCGCGTTGCGTGGAGGAGGGCGCCTTCCGCCGCGATCTTTTCTACCGCCTCAATGTGGCCACCCTGCACATCCCCCCCCTGCGCGAGCGCCGGGAGGACGTGCGCCCCCTAGCCGAGCATTTCCTGCGCCAGTATACGGCCAAGTATCGGAAGACCCTGGCCTTCATGAACATCACCCTCGACCTTCTGACGGACTACGCTTGGCCCGGGAACGTGCGGGAACTCCAGAATCTCGTCCACAGTCTTGTCATCACGCGCAACGGTCCTCTCATCGGGCCGGGAGACCTGCCGGAAGAAATCTCCGGCCGCAAAAAAAATGACGTCGCCCTGGCCGTGCCCGGTGAAGGCAGACCCCTGAAAGACATCGTGGCCGACATGGAACGGGAATTTCTCTGCAAGGCCATCGAAGTGCATGGCTCCGTGCAGAAGGTGGCCGCGCTTTTCCGGGTCAACCGCAGCACCATCTTCCGCAAGCTCCAGGAAGGGAAGGGCAGGAAGGGCGGAACGGGGGGAAGCGACGGCGGCGAGGGCGCTGTCGCTCTGTCCGCCTCCGGGCCGGAACGCTGAGGCGGGGACGAACGCGCCGTCGCGGCGCGCAAGAGGCCCCTTTCCCGGCGGCGATGCCGGGAAAGGGCCTCCTGATTTCCGGGTGCGGGCGGCGTCTGGCGCCTAATTGCAAAAATTCTTCGCGGAATTCCGCGAAGAATTCTTGCGGGATCGTTGGCGAAAAAAACGTGGTTTTTCGCAAATGCCCCGGCTGCGCCGCCGCAAAACCCTTGCGGGTTTTATAGTGTATACTTTTGCAAGTAGACACCTGGAGCCTGTACCTGCGCTTCAGTCAGCGCCAGCCCCTGCTCGGCGGACATCTTTTCCAACGCCGTCAGGCGTTGTTTCATGGATGCGAGGTTATGCTGCGGCCAGATGGACCGTACCCCGGACGGTGAAACAAAAATGCCGCTTTTGCGCAACTCGTTGCTGGCTCTAAGTTGTCCATGAGCCGGAAAGGCTGTGGCAAATTCCGCAACTGCCTGTTCCGTCGCTTCTTCCAGCCGGTTTTTCAGGTTTGGCTTTCTGCGGCTGACCTCAAAGAGCGCTTCCACCCCGCCCGCATCACGGCCAGCCTGATACCTGCAAAAAGTATCCCCAGGGCATTTCGCTCATGGGGATGCTCCACGGAGCCGGGCGGGGCGAGACGCCGCCGCCATATCGGAGCAGCCGCAATGCGCTTGCGGCGTTACCGCCGCTGGAGACTGAAACCCGCGGGTCAGAATATGGGTCCTGCTGACGGGTATTTTCAAATGCATAAAGCTCTCATGGAGCAGACACCTCTGATTGAAGCGGCGGCAACTTGTCGCCAACGGGAGCGGAAGCGCAATTATAGCCAGAAGTTTCAACTCGGAAAATTGGAATGATGTCTATGGATCACACATTTGAACTATTTCGGGGCATTTTCGTATGAAAAATGCTCCGCCGACTGCGCGAGGATAATGCAAAGCCGAACATGGACGCCGCGGCATCGGGCATGCTACACTTGGACACGGCGCGACGCGCGAGGGGTTGGCCCGCTCAAAGCGTCTTTCCGGAATTTTTTAACAGGAGCGTCTTCATGAAACATTTTGTTGTTGCCCTGTTCGTTGTTTCCCTGTTGTGCGCCGTGCAGGCGCAGGCTCAGGAGAAACGGGGAAATCTGGAAACAATCAGGAAAAGCATTGAACTTAATGACGGCTCCTCCAAGCGCATGCATGTCATGTTCAGACATGCCTCGCACAAAGGCGTCAAATGCCGCGCCTGTCACCATGAAGGCTTGCCGGGAAACCGCTACGCATCCTGCACCAGCGAGGAGTGTCACTCCATCAAGGGCGCGCGCGAGCGCGACCCCATGAGTCTGTTCATGGCCTACCACTCTCAGGATACGGATCGTTCCTGCTACGGCTGTCACCGGAAGCTGGCAGGCAAGTACCCCAATTTTAAAGGCTGTCGCCCCTGCCACATGAGCCCGCAGGCCCGCGCTGCCGCCGCTGCCCAGGCCAGGTGAGCTGAGGGCGCGTCCGTGCCGCATGTGGCCGGTCGAGAATATAGATCGGCCACATGCGGGTGCAAAAAAGTCCCGGCATACCGTGGGATAACAGGTATGCCGGGATCGTGCGTCGAGGCGGCTCCAACCTCAGCCCGACAGCACCGCCATCGCGCCGCGCGTCGGTTCAAATGCCTTATTTCTTTCGGCGGCCGTCCATCCAGCGCCCGAGCATTTTGGGTTTGAAAATGGTCGCCTGCCGGCGGCGAGAGGTTGACAGCCGCCGTCGGGCGCGACCGCTGCCCGCGGCTCGCCAATAGCCGCTACGGGCGCGCCTTTGAATTTTGATTCAGTCAAAAGGCACGCTGTCTACCTGGGCTGTCTGACCACATCGATAACCGTGCCGTCACGGTATTCAACCACACCCACGATTCTGTCGGTAAATTCGACAATGTCGGGTTTGCCGGCCAGTTTGTCGCCGATTTCCTTGAGTTTGTGGATGTCCATGATGGGCAGTCTGGAATCCTTCAGTTTTTCCAGCAGGTCTGTCCGGCGGGGGTTGATGGCGATGCCCCGATCCGTGACCAGGGCGTCAATGGTTTCGCCGGGGCTGGCCACTGTGGTCACCTTGTCGCGCAGCACGCAGAGACGCCCCTTGAGCAGGTTGGTGACAACAATGGATATCTTACTGCCCGCCGCCGTGTCGTTGTGCCCGCCGGAAGCGCCCATGATGGTGCCGTCCGAACCGGTAATCACGTTGACGTTGAAGTCCGTGTCGATTTCCGTGGCGCCCAGAATCATGATGTCCAGGTTATTGACCACCGGGCCGCAGTTGTGCGGATTGCCGTACAGCGAGCCGCTCATGGCCATGTGCTTGGGGTTGCTGCCCGCCGAGGCCACGGAAACCAGATCAAAGTCCTGCACGTCGAAAAGCGCGCGGAACAGACCTTCATTGAGCATTTCCACAAAGTAGGCGGTGATGCCGCCCGCACCGAAGGAGCCCACGACGCCCTTGGCCTGCATGCGTTTTTTGATCTCGGCGGCCACAGCCAGGGAGGTGCCGCCCGCGCCGGTCTGGCAGGACATGCCTTCCTTGATGTAGCCGGTTTCGTCGATAAGCTCCGCGGCGGCGGCCGCGATTTTCAGGCCAATGGGGTCGGATGTGACCTTGGTGGTGCCGGAAACAATGCCGTTAGGGTCGCCGATGGAATCCACAGTTACCACATAGTCCACAAGATCCTGAGTGATTTCAATGGGGCAGGCCGGATAAGGCACCAGATTGTCCGTCACGGCCACCACATGGTCAGCGTATTGAGCGTCGGGATAAATGTAAGAGAGCACACCGCAGGCCGACTTGCCGTGAGTGCCGTTGATGTTGCCGTAATTGTCGCAGCAGGGCGCGGCGATGAAAGCCACGTCCACATGCAGATCGCCCGATTCCACCGCGCGCGGGCGTCCGCCATGGCTGCGGAATACCGCCGGCTTGGGCAGCAGGCCCTTGGTGATGGCCTTGGCCACGGGGCCGGGCGAAATGTAGTTGACCGACATGCCGGTGATCACGCCGGATTTTATGTATTCGACCAGAGGCTCATGGCAGGCGAAAATACCGGTGGCCGCCACATGAATGTCTTTGATGCCCTTGTCCGCGATGACTTTCATGACCATGTTGGTAACATAGTCGCCATTGCGCAGATGATGGTGGAAGGAGACGGTCATGCCGTCCCTGATGCCCGTTTTTTCCACGGCCTCTTCAATGGAGGCCAGCAACTTGGCGTCGCCGGGCTCCAGCTTGTTGCCGGGCCTGACCGAACGGCGGGTAATGGTGGTTCTGGTTCTGGGGTCGATGCTGGCGTAAGCGCCTTTGAATGGTCTTACCTGACCATAGCCCTCAATATAGTCGGGGACGTCACGACCGAGAATGTTTTTCATGTCTTTTTCCCTCATCTTCCTTAACTGTGTGCTGCCCAGTACATCGGCTAGGCTTTGCGCGGCGGGCAGGGCGCTTCTCGCATGAAAAGCGGCATCAGCCCCGCAAGGGTTCCCGCACATTTTTTGCCGCGCAACGCGAGTCGGCGGGCGTTGGGCAACGGCATTCCTGAACGCGGAATGCTTCAGACCCGCCGGGAGGGGGCAGATCAGGCAAAAATTTCGTTGATCAACGGCACCTGACCGCCGTTAACCGCCAGCTTGCCGTTGAAGCCCAGGGCCCTGCCGTTTCGCGCGTCGGCTTCAAAACCGTCGCGATCCTTCACGTTGTTCCAGGACCTGTCAATGGCCGGAATGCCGGCCGCGCGGCACGCCAGGGCCACCTTGCTGCGGGCGTAAAGAATCTGGCTGGCGTCGCCGCTTTCGGCCACGCCCAGATTTTTCAGAAAGTTCCCGGCATTGAAGATAACGCCCATGATTCTGGGGCAGGATGTCAGCAGCGCGCCGATATTTTCCAGGGCGGCAACGGATTCCACCGTGGGAATCAGCCTGATGGATCCGGCGGCAAAACCGTTTGCGCTTTCCAGCGCGGCAATGGCCGCGTCGGCCTGGGGCAGGCTTTGCGCATCGGCCTGGGGCAGAATGAAGGCTTGCGGCTTGCCCTTGCCCGCCACGGCGATGTCTTCGCCGCCCCCCTCAGACATGGGGTTCACACGCACAAATACGCCGGAATCGCCGAAATCAAAAAAGGCGAGGGCTTCCTGCAGCAGCAGGCGCGCGGCGTCCTTGTCGTTGGCGCTCACAGCCTCGTGCAGGTCATAGGCCACGGCGTCCGCGCCGTACAGGGTGGAGTTGAGCAGGGCTTTGGGGTCGTTGCCGTTGATGAGCAAAATGCTTTTCATGCTGCAACTCCTTTAGACAGCCCGCTGGATGGCGGCGCGGACTCTGGCTTTGATGGTGCAGTCAAGAGCGCCGTTGTCCTTGGCGCAGATGCGGGCGTTTTTCAGGCCGTTTTCCTCGGCGGTTTTTTGGATCAGTTCCCTGATTTGTCTGCCGAACTGCTTGAGGATGACGGACTTGCCGCTCAGTTCGATCTGGATGCCGGGTTCTTCAGAGGGAGCGACGGTCACAAGAATGTCGCCGCTTTCCGCCGCGCCGGCTTCGCCGGTCTTGTTCAGTTTCATAGGGCTGCCTCCTGGTCTTTGCCTGTCGAGGGAAGAGGTTGCGCCAGACGCGCGATATCGGGTGGGTTGTGAAAGTCGGGCGCGGAGTCGCAAACATAGTCCGCCGGAAAGATTTTCAGGCAGCTCGTGCTGTTCCGGCCTTGCGGACGCAATTGAAATCAGGCTGAGGCCGCTCCCGCCGTCGTCGGTGGGAGCGGCCTTGCGTTTAGGACAGAGAGTCCGCGTAGATTTCAATGGTGTGCTTGACTTTGACCGAGTCGTGGTTGCGGGCGAGCATGTCCGAAATCTGCATCATGCAGGCCGGGCAGCCCATAGCCACTACTTCCGCGCCGCTGGCCACGATGTTGTCGCGTTTGCGCTGGCCGATCTTGGCGGAGAGTTCGGGTTGGGTCAGGGTGAAGGTGCCGCCGCAACCGCAGCAATGGTCGGCTTCCTTCATGGGCACAAGTTGACAGTTCTTGTTCATCTTGATGAGATCTTTGGGCTGCTTGCTGACGCGCAGAGATTTCATCAGGTGGCAGGATTCGTGATAGGTGACCTTGGTCTTGCCCTGGCCAGCGCCTTCGGGCGGGGTGACCTTGAGCACATCCACCACAAAGGCGTTGATGTCCATGGCTTTTTCACCCAGGCTGCGGGCAAAGGCGCGCTGGGCCGGGGTAAGGTCTTCAGCGTTCTGCCAGTGTTCCTTGATGGTGGCGGTGCAGGAAGAACAGGGCGTGATGATGTAGTCAAACTTGCCCTTTTCAAACAGATCCAGATTGTAGGCGGCCAGCTTGCCGAAGCTCTTCAGGTCGCCGGAGGTCAGCGCCGGAATACCGCAGCAGGCCTGATTGTCAGGCATATAGACGCCCACGCCGTGATGCTCGAAAACCCTCAGGCAGGCTTCGGACATGTCGGTGTATATCTTGTCGCCCATGCAGCCGGGGAAGAAGGCAACCTTCAGGCCGCTCTTGCCAGCCGGAGTGTCGCGGGTTCCCACTTTGGCGGAAAAGGTTTTCTTGGCCAGCATGGGGATGTGACGTTCGCCGATGAAAGCCTTGAACATGGGCACGCAGGCCGTGTTCTGCGGCGAATTGTCTTTTTTGATGAACAGGCCCTGGAAGGGCGAGCTCAGTTTCATCAGGGTGTTGAACAGCCGCGGGTTGGGCAGCAGAGTCCGGAAAATGGCTTTCTTGATGGGAGAAAGCCCCAGATAGCTGACCACAATGGCGCGCGCTTCAAGGAAAATCTCCATGGTGGGCGCGCCGGCCGGGCAGCTGAAGTTGCAGCCGCCGCAGAGAAGACAACGGGAAAGCCGTTCGTAAACCGCTTCAGGATCTTGGATGACAAGGTGCGCCAGGTTTTCCACAAGGGCGATTTTGCCTCGGGTTACGTCGCCCTCTTCGCCGGTTTCGTCAAAAACCGGGCAAAATGCCTGACAGAAGCCGCATTTCATGCAGGAAACCAGCTTGTCGTCCAGAGCCATCAACGAATTGGCAAGCCTGGTAAGATCGTTCATGCTCCAGCCCCAGTGCCGGATGGAAAGGCCTTTGCCGCCCATCCGGCTGCTTGAGATTTATGGTTCCGGAGCGGCCCTCCGGGCCGCTCCGGCGGATTTTCTACCCACGAGCTCCGACGATTTTTTCCGGATTGAACAGGCCCTTGGGGTCAAAGGCGTTGCGCAACCGGCGAGAGAACATGATGGAGCCGCGCGAGGTTTCCTGCTCAAGCCACTGCTTTTTGGCAAGACCAATGCCGTGTTCGCCGGAAAGCGTGCCCTTGAGTTCGAGGCCGAGGTTGAACAGGTCGTCCACGGCCAGTTCCACACGGGCCCATTCCTGCTTGTCGCGCTTGTCGCAGAGGATGCCGGGGTGCAGGTTGCCGTCGCCGGCATGGCCGAAGGTGGCGATGGTCACGTTGCGATCCTTGGCGATCTTCTCCAGACCGGCGATCATGGCCGGAATCTTGGAGCGGGGAACGGTGACGTCTTCCATCATGAAGGTGGGTTTGGCGCGGGCGAGGGCCGGAATTGCCACGCGGCGGGCTTCCCAGATGTTCTTTTTCTGTTCGGCGTCCTTGGCCACGACCACTTCCGTGGAGCCGCAGTCCTTAAGCACCTTTTCCACCACAGCGGCGTCGTCTTCGACCTGGGCGGGATGGCCGTCCACTTCAACCAGCAGCATGGCGCCGGCGTCGCGGGGCAGGCCGATCTTCACATAGTCTTCCACATAGTTGATGGTGGCGTGATCCAGAAATTCCAGGGTACACGGCACCACATGGGCGGAGATGATGGCGGCCACGGCCTTGGAGGCGGACTGCATGTCCGGGAACAGGGCCATCATGGCTTTGGAGGCCTTCGGCGGGGGCACGAGCTTCAGGGTCACCTGGCTGGTGACGGCCAGGGTGCCTTCACTGCCCACCAGAAGGGGAGAAATGGCATAGCCGGTGGCGCATTTCACACAGCGCGAACCGCAACGCACCAGGTCGCCGGTATTGGCATAAACTTCCATGCCCATGACGTAGTCTTTGGTGGTGCCGTATTTCAGGCCGCGCAGGCCGCCGGAATTTTCGGCCACGTTGCCGCCGATGGTGGACACGGACATGGAACCCGGATCCGGGGGATAGAAAAGGCCCTTGGAAGCGATTTTCGCGGCCATGGGAGCGGTGATGACGCCAGGTTCCACAATGGCGTAAAGGTCTTCCTCGTTGATTTCGAGGATGCGGTTCAGAGCGGTGGTCAGAATGACGATGGTGTCGGTGGTGTCCGGGATGGTGCCGCCGGAAAGGTTGGTGCCCGCGCCGCGCACGGTCATGGGCAGACCTTCTTTGTAGCACAGGTTGATGATGGGCCCGAGCTGCTCGGTATGGGTGGGACGCACCACGCCACCGGGAATGCACGGAGTCCACACGCAAGAATCATACGCGTAATTCTGGCGGTCCGCTTCACTGGTAAAGACATTTTCCTTACCGACAATGGCCTCGAATTCCTTGGCAAGGGAATCACTCAACATACATTTCCCCCAACAGGGTTAGAGGGTTTTGCGAGCGAGATGCTCAGGCGCGCGCTTGCTTGGCCAGGCGCTTTCGCAAATTTTCCGCTACAACAGCGGGGTCGATCTTCACACGCGCGATGCCGCTGTCCATGGCGGCCTTGGCCGTAGCCGCGGCGACCATGGGGGCCACATCGGGGTTGAGAGTGGAGGGAATGACCATTTCGGGCCCCAGCTCTTCAGGCTTGACAAGATCGGCCAGGGCGTAGGCCGCGGCGATCTTCATGACGTCATTGATGTCCGTGGCGCGCACGTCGATGGCGCCGCGGAAAATGCCGGGGAAGGCCAGAACATTGTTGATTTGGTTCGGGCAGTCGGAACGACCGCTGGAAACCACTTTGGCGCCGGCGTCATGGGCACGTTGCAGGGGCCAGATTTCTGGAATGGGGTTGGCCTGGGCGAAGACGATGGGATCCTTGGCCATGCTGCGGATCATGTCTTCATTCAGGGTGTCGGGAGCGGATACGCCGATGAAGACGTCCGCGCCCCTGATGGCTTCGGCCAGGCCGCCCTTGACCTTGTCGGGATTGGTGCGCTTGGCGATTTCGTTTTTGTAGGGGTTCATGCCCTCCGTGCGGCCATCCCAGATGGCGCCCCTGGAGTCGCACATGATAACGTTTTTGAGGCCCACGGCCATGAGCAGCTTGATGATGGCGATGCCCGCCGCGCCCGCGCCGCTGGTGACAACCTTGACGTCTTCCAGCTTTTTGCCCACCACTTTCAGGGCGTTGATCAGGCCCGCCAGGGTGACCACGGCGGTGCCGTGCTGGTCGTCATGGAAAATGGCGCCCTTGAAGATGCCGCGTTCCTTGAGGCCGTCTTCAATGACGAAGCATTCCGGCGCCTTGATGTCTTCGAGATTCACGCCGCCGAAGGTGGGGGCCATGAGTTCGATCATCTCAATGATCTTTTGCGGATCCTTGGTGTTGATGCAAATGGGGAAAGCGTCTACATCGCCGAAGGTCTTGAAAAGCAAGGATTTCCCTTCCATAACCGGCATGGCCGCCCCAGGGCCGATGTCGCCAAGGCCCAGCACGGCCGTACCGTTGGAAACCACGCAGACGAAGTTGGAGTGGTTGGTATAGACATCCAGCGTCTCTGGGTTTTTGTTGATTTCCATGCACGGTTCGGCGACACCGGGCGAATAGGCCAGCGTCAGGTCATCATTATCCCGCACGGGCACTTTGACCCGCACTTCGATTTTCCCCTGATGATCCTTGTGCATGGCCAGAGCTTCTTCACGCAAATTCTTGATCCGAGACATCTATTCTCCTTTGGTGCACCCAGGTTGGCGGAGCCGAAACATGGCAACGCATCCACGCATCAGACGGCCCCGGTTGAGCGGGTTCCGGGCGCGCGGCCCGGAACCCGAAGCGGCGAAGCCGCCTTATTTGCTGTTCTTGGCGTCGATTTCAGCCTGAGCGGCCAGAATGTCGCGCGCGTTGTCATACACGGGCGTGTCAACCATCTTGCCCAGATAGGACACGGCGGCCTTGCCCTTGGCCAGGCCTTCCTCTTCAAACACTTTCACCACGCCGCGCGCCCATTCCACGTCGGCCGGGTCGGGGGCGTACAGACGGTTGGAGGGCTCCACCTGGCTGGGATGGATGATCATGCGGCCGCCGTAGCCCATCTGCAGGCCGTCGCGCACGTTGCGTTCGAACGCTTCGGTATCCTGGAAGGAAACAAAGGGGGCGTCAATGGCCACCAGGCCGGAAGCGCGGCAGGCGATGGCGACCTTGGCGCGGCCCCAGAGCTGTTCCACGGCTTCGTTGGTGATTTTGACGTGCATGTCGCGGCAGTAGTCCACAGCGCCGAAGATGGCGTTGACGTTACGGGGGCTGGCCATGCAGCATTCATAGGCGTTCATGATGCCCTTGGCGGTTTCGAGCAGCATGGAGATTTTCACCGAACCGATTTCCATGCCGCGGCGGCGTTCCAGCTCTTCCAGCTTCCAGGCCAGGCGTTTCACGTCGTCGGGATGGCCGGTTTTGGCCAGGGTGACGCCGTTGAGGCCGGGCTGCACCACGGCTTCCAGGTCGTCATTGGTCATTTCGGTTTCCCAGTTGTTGATGCGCACATAGATTTCGGCGCCGCTCACGCTCGCCTTGGCGATCTTGTTCATGTTTTCGACGATCATCTTGCGCGCGTTTTCCTTTTCGGACGGGGGAACGGCGTCCTCAAGGTCGAGCGTGATGATGTCGGCCGGAATGCTGGGGGCTTTTTCGATGAATTTGGGGTTGTTGCCGGGCACATAAAAGATGGAACGCATAACAGCCATGTGACTACTCCTGTGGATAAAAGTCGTCTGAAAAAACCTCAACCGCCTTAATCAAGAAACATTTGTTCCGGCGTTGTCGCGGGGCGGGCCGGTTCCTCCGGGAGGCCGGGGCGCGCAGGTTTCTCTTCGCTATGCCCGCCTTGCCCGGCGGATGGCCGAGCCGCACTGCTTATTTGCCGTTTCATTTTGAATAGGTTATCGTTATTAGCAAGTCAACATGTTATACCAAAATGGGCAAAGAAATTTTGGCCCGCTTTTTAAAATTTCTCCGGTCGGGTTTACAAAAGCGCTCAGGCCGTGCACACTGAGGCATCAGCGTGGTTTTGTTCTCCGATTATTCATAACATACCAGCGATGCGCATGAAAAGCAACCACACAGAAATATTTGGGAATAAGCGGCGTAATATTCAGCGCCCACGCGTACATACCGAAGTATTGACCTGTCTGCTGGAGGATATCCGGGCCGGGGTTTATCAGGAAGGGCAGAAGCTGCCTTCCGAACGGGAACTGATGGAGGAGTTCGGGGTGGGGCGGCCCGCGGTGCGCGAGGCGCTGTCCGCCTTGGGGCGCATGGGCTTGATCGAGATTTCGCCCGGCATGCGCGCCCGCGTCTGCAAGCTTACGCTCAAGCCCCTCTTGGGCGAGATGCGCGCCACATTGCAGATTTATTCCAGTTCGCCGGACGGCTGGCGGCAGCTTCATGACCTGCGCCTTTTTTTTGAAACCTCCGTGGCGCGGCAACTGGCCCGCCAGGTGACGGACGAGCAGTTGCGCTCGCTGCGGGAAATTCTCGCCAATCAGCGCGGTTTTCTTGACAAGTCGGAAATACGCTCCTTTGCCGAGGCGGATCTCGCCTTTCACCGCGCTCTGGTGGAATTTCTGGGCAATCCTTTTCTTGGTCTGCTGGCCGAGGGCTTTGGGGGCTGGCTGATCACGCCCCTGTATGCTTCCATGCAGGTGCGGCGGCAGAGCGAACGCTCGTATCTCGCGCATACGGCCGTGTTCAAGGCGTTGCAGGAGAGAAATTCTGATCTGGCCGAACAGGCCATGCATTCGCATCTGGAAGAAATGCGCGGCATTTATCTGGTGGATCTGATGGCCGCGCGGGCGGCCGGGGAAAGCGGCGAGGATTTCGCCCCGCTGGATCAGACGCCGTCGCTGCCGGACGAGCAGGACTTTCCGCCCCTGATGCATGGCGCGCCGGATCGCTCGCCCGAATAGCGCCGGCGGCGTGCCGCCGTAATGACGCCGGAGCGGATTTGCTGGGCTGGCGCGTTGCCTTTGCCTGCGCGGCCGCAGGTTCGCCCGAAGGTTCCCGCGTGGCGGGGGAGGGGCGAGCTTCTCAAAGCGGCCTTGTTCGCGTCGTGCCGGCATAAAATTCATGGAACGGCATTTCAGAACGCAAAAAACGCGGCAAGGCTGACTTGTCGCGTTTTTTGCGGGCCGGACACCCGGCAACGTCTGTTGCCGCTGCTTCCTTTCGGACCTGACGGGGTTGGCAGTGTTGCCGCCGTCCGGCTTGAGCAATGCATTACCCGCAAAGGAGGGGGCTGTCAATCCGGGCCGGCGCATTCATTCGCGTTTCGCCATTCGGGTCGGCCCCCGCTCGCGCGCGAGGCTCAAGCGCCTTTTGTCAGCGTGCCCAACGCTCAGGTGGGCGCCTTTGCATATCGGCTTTGCAAAAAAGTTCAGGCACACCCGCTGCTGAACAAGGCGCGAAAGGGGACGGCAGGCGTGCCGTTTCAGATCAGGGCCGGGCCCTGGGCCGCGAAAAGGCGTTCGGCATTGCTCATCACGGCCTCCAGTTGCGCGTCGCTCATGCCCGCCATGCGCTGCAGGCGCTCCAGCTCTTCCTCAGGATCATACAGCGGCCAGTCCGTGCCGAAAAGCAGGCGTTCGGAAGGGAAGGCGTTCAGCAAGACGCGCAGTTCCCCAGGCGTGACAAAGGGCGTGACGCTGGAGGTGTCAAACCAGAGATTTTCGCGCCGTCGGCCGCCCAGGGCCTTGAGGGCGTGTTCCCACATGCGGTAGCCGCCCAGATGAGCCGCGATGACCGTCAGCCCCGGAAACGCGTCCAGAATGGCGGCCAGTTTGTAGGGGCAGGAGGGATTTTTCTCCGGGCTGGTATTGTCGCCGATATGGATTTCAAAAATGAAATCCTTCTGGGCCGCCTCGAAAATGGGCAGCAGGCGCGCGTCATCAAGCCGGAAACCCTGGAAGTCGGGGTGCAGCTTCAGGCCGCGCAGGCCCGCCGCCTTGATTCGTCCGAGTTCCGCCTCCCAGTTGGCATAGCCGGGGTGCAGGGTGCCGAAAGCAATGACTTCGGCATGGTTATTTTGCAGGCTTGCGGCGTAATTGTTGGCCGGAATCACCTGAGCCGGGGCGGTGGCCGCGCAGAGCACCACGCATTTGTCCACGCCCGCGCGTTTTTCGCGGGCCAGCAAATGGTCTATGGTTCCGTCGCCGGCGCAGGCGACGGCATAGAAATTGTTGAGGCGATCAACGGCCTTGTGGGCGATTTTGGGATGAAAGGCGTGGGTATGGATGTCAATAAGCATGGTCGGCCCTGTGCGGTGTAAGACTATGTTGCGGCGGGAGCGCGCAAGGCGATTCGCCTTGCCATGAAAGGCGCGCCTTGCGGACAACGGTTGATGCAACCCGCTGAAACGCCAGCCCTCATCGCGCGGCTGTGGAGGTCACCCCGTTGACCACATTGATCGGGACGCCCGCTTGCCAGCAACGGATATTTTCAGCCGTGAGATTGATGATGTTCTGCCGCGCCTTGACCGTGGCCCAGGCAATATGCGGCGTGATCAGCGTATGGGGCGCGTTGAGCAGGGGGTTGTCCGAACCGGGCGGTTCCTGTGAGAGCACATCCGTGCCGAGTCCGCGCAATTTCCCGCTCCTCAGCGCCTCGGCGGCCGCCTCTTCATCCACCAGCGGGCCGCGCGCCGTGTTCAGAAGAATGCTTCCGTCGCGCATCGCGGCCAGGCTTTGGGCGTTGATCAGGTGGCGCGTCTGGGGCGTGAGCGGGCAATGCAGGGAAATAACGTCCGACTCCGCAAAAATCCGCTCCAGAGAGGCGAAGGCGAAGGGGCTGTAAGCCGGCGGACGTTTGGGCGCGCGACAGTGGGCCAGCACCCGCATGCCGAAAGCGTGGGCCAGCTGCCCCATGCGACGCCCGATGGCGCCGAAGCCGATGAGCCCCATGGTCAGGCCCGCCAGACAGAGCGGAGTGCTTTTCCAGTAGCACCATTGCCCGGCCCGTTCCCAGTCCCCGGCTTTGACGCTTGCGGTATGCCGGCTGGTGTGCCGGCAGAGCTCAAGCAAAAGGGCCATGCCGTGCTGGGCCACGTCGTCCACGCCGTAAGCCACCACATTGCAGACAGGAATCCGGCGTTCGGCGAGGGCGTCCACATCCACGGTATTGTAGCCCGTGGCCAGCACGCCCACCATTTGCACATCCTTCAGCGCGGGCAGATCGTCGCGGCGCAGACAGGTCTTGTTGGCCAGCAGCACATGAGCGCCTCTGGCCCGTTCGGCCAGCTGCGCCTTGCCCGTTTCGTCGTACACGGTCAGGTCACCCAGCGCCTCGATAGGGCCCCAGTCCACATCGCCAGGGTTGAGCACGGCGCCGTCAAGAATGACTATTTTCATGGAGAATCCTCAGCTTGCTGACTGTGGGCTGCCGCCGCGGGGCGAATTTTTTCATGCAGCGGCATTGCAATGACAAGTCGTAGCCCCGCGCCGTAAGCGACTGATTTTCGTGTCTTCCAAGCCCGCAAGCGGCCTGGACGGCGCAAACACCGCAAAGCGGGTTTTGTCATAAATAAAGGCCGCCCTTGCGGGCGGCCTTGCAAAAATCAATCAGCGGACGCCTAGTGGGCGATCACGCGGAAGTCGTCGCGGCGGTTCTTGGACCACACGGCTTCGCCGCTGCCCTGAACGGCCGGATTTTCCTTGCCGTAGCTGATCATTTCAAGCTGGTTGGGGCTCACGCCCAGGGTGACCAGGTATTCATAAGCGGCGCGGGCGCGGCGTTCGCCGAGGGCCAGGTTGTATTCCTGGGTGCCGCGTTCGTCGCAGTTGCCTTCAATGCGCACGCGAATGCTGGGATATTGCTTCATCAGGTCGGCCTTGGCCTTCAGCATGTCCTTGTATTCGGGCTGAATGTTGAACTTGTCGAAAGCGAAGTACACGCGGGCGTCGGTGATCTGCTGAATGGCGGCCCGCATTTCAGGGGTCATGCCATCATCATAGCCGGGTTCGGCGGTGTTTTTCTTCGCGCAGCCGAAACCGGCGGCAAGGGCCACAACCAGAGCAAGAATAAGAGCGTAGCGTTTCATTGTGTGTCCTCCTGAACAGCTCATACTCCAAAAAAATGCCTTTCCTTTCTGCACAATGCGGGATTTCGTGATCCGCGCGAGAAGGATGGTATCTGCCCTTCCATTTTTGTCAAGATATGGAAGGCACATTCGTAAAACTTTTTTTACCCGGTCGCCCTGAAATGCGGACGACCGGGTAAAGAAGGCGGCCGGGCCTTAACGTTATTTTTGCGTTACAGGCATGCTCCAGCGCGGGAAGGACGCCGCGCCGCCGCCGGTGGGCACCTGCTTGGCGTCGCCGCCGTGGCGGGTGGTAAGGTAGATGCCGCGACCGCCGTTGCGGGTGGAGGCAAAAGCGATAAAGTAACTGTCCGCGCAGAAGGCGGGCTGTTCGTCGCTGCCGGGGCCGAAGGTGATCTGGCGTTCCATGCCGGTCAGCATATCCTGCACGAAGATGCGATGGCCGTAATCGGTCATCCGGCTGTAAACCACCAGGGTGCCGTCGGGCGAGAGGTTGGCCTCGGTATTGTAGGAGCCGTTCTTGCTCACGCGGGTGACGCTGCCGCTGTTCAGATCTTTGAGGAATATCTGCGGCCCGCCCAGCCGGGAGGAGGTAAAGGCCATCTTGGAGCCCGTACTGTCAAAGGTGGGCGAGACATTGATGGCGTTGCTCTGCTCCAGCACGCGCTCTTTCTGGAAAACGTGGTTGAGCAGGAAGATGACAGGGTATTTGCCGTTGGACAGGGCCACGGCCACCTTGTTGTCGGGCATGAAGGCCGGGCCGATGACCACATTGCCGGGAAAGCGGATGCGCTGCACCTTGCCGGTGGAGCGATCCCAGACGCCCAGAGCGTGGGATTTGGGGTCGATATGGCTGAACACCACAAAACGCCCGTCCGGGGACCAGGCCGGGGACATGGCCTCGCCCTGCATGTTGGTGATCTGGCGCAAGTCGCGGCCCGTGGGCTTGACCAGCCAGACGTTGGCGCTCAGCTTGCCGGACTTTTTCACAAAGGCGAGAATGGAGCGGAAGAAAGCGCCGTTGCCGGTCAGGGCCTCCAGCAGGTCGGCGCAGAAACGATCCGCCACTTCAGGCAGGTCGCGGCTGCTGACCTTGGGGTACTCTTTGCCAAACAGACGACCGCCGGTGTTGGTTTCAAAAGCGCGTATCTGAACGGGCCGGGAGCCGCTGTCGCCGTCGGGCCAGAAGGTGGTGACCACGATGTCGGAACCGGCCAGCTGAAATCGCTTGAAGTCCAGCGCGGGCGGTTCGTAGCCGGGCAGCAGCACGCCGCCCAGCACGGCCTTGGGGTCGGTGAGGCGCATAAAGGGCAG
Organism: Desulfovibrio sp. SGI.169; assembly: GCF_050313595.1. Lineage (NCBI taxonomy): Bacteria > Pseudomonadati > Thermodesulfobacteriota > Desulfovibrionia > Desulfovibrionales > Desulfovibrionaceae > Desulfovibrio > Desulfovibrio sp. SGI.169. Next base: position 60,945 of record NZ_JBNPLS010000012.1, read on the forward strand.
AAAGCTCAGGTTTTGTTCCACCAGTTTTTGCAGTTCCCCGCCCATGCCCGCGGCCTGGGTCTGTGGGCCCTTGAGGGGCGCGGCCAGCGCCAGGTTAACAATATTTTGGCCGGGATTCATGATGTCCACGCGCATGGCCGCTTCAGCGGCGGAAGCGAAAAGCGGCCCCAGCGTCATGGACAAAACCAGGGCCAGGAGAAGAAAGCTTTTTTTCATGGCACGGTGTTCCTCATTGAGTCGGCGCGCGTCAGCGGCGCACCAGTGTAAAGGTGACATCCAGCGTGTTGCCGAGGCCGGCGGGCGGCGGCGTCACGCGGCCTGCACGGCGTATGCCCTGAAGCACAAATTTGTCCAGTCGCTTGTCGCCGCTGCCCTGCAGCAGGTCGTATTTTTTGATGACGCCCGCGGCATCCACGTTCAGCCGCGCCGTGGCGTAATAGACGCCCGGCGTGGTTTCCGCGGGGATGTACATGGCGTCGCGCAAGTCTCTGACAACGCCGGAAAGGTATTTGCGATAGCGCGCGTCATACTTGTCCTGCGCCATGACGACGGCTTTGCCTTTCGTGGATTGGGGCGTTGCGGGGGCGTCGAGATTCAGCCGCATTTCCTCTTCGGTGAGGCCAGCGCTTTTGGCCGCAGGGGCGGGCCGAACGCCGGCCGTCGGTTGCCCGGCGCTTTTGGCAATGGCCGCGGCGCGTTCTTCGGCGGAAGCTTCGGCGGAAGGGGCGGTGGTCTGCGGTTTGTTCTTGGGCGTGCCGGTCCAGAAGGCCATGTGCACATCCAGGGGCATGCCGTAGGGCGGCGCGCCGAACGGGGCCGCCTGACGCGCCGCGCCGCAGGCGGAGGCGTCCAGCGCTTCCATGCCCGACGCCTTGACGGGGCCGCAGTTCAGCACTTTGCCCTGGCCATCCAGCGATATTTTCAGCCTGACGCTGAAATCTCCCTTGAGGGCCGGCGGCGTCCAGACCGCAAGAATCTTGTCCAGAACCTTGCCGGAGTAGCCGTCATTTTGATCCGTCGCCGCAATGCTTGCGCCGAGGGCCGGAACCGTCGCCATAAGCTGTGCCGTCAACAGGGCCGCGAAGGCCGCGCGAAAGGGGGGTGTCATGTCGTCCTCCCGGATTGGTTCGGATCAGCCTTCTGCCGTTCCTCCAGGGCAACAGCCGACCCGATTTACATTTTGGAGCATTTTCAAAGGCAATTCGTTCTAGAGTCAGCCCCTGTCAATACGCGGTTGGTCAGGGGGGGCTGGTTGTGCTCCGCCACAATTTTTTTTGATGAGGTCTGAGCCTAATCTGATCCGCTCCAGGCTGGCGTCTTCGGCAAAGCGCCGGCCGCGGGCTGTGCCGTGGCGTTTGCGCCGGAGCCGTCAGCGCCCCATGATTTCGTCATAACTGAAAACCAGCTCCAGATCCGTGTATTGGGCCGAGGGCGGCGGCGGAAACTGCCCGGCCTGACCGGTGCGCACCACGGCGTTGACCGCCGAGGCGTCGTACTGGGCGTTGCCCGAACTCTGGCTGAGCTCGGCCAGCAGAACCTTGCCCTGCATGTCCACCCTGACTCTGACCGAACAGGCCAGATTGGCGCGCGCCGCCGAGGCGAAGCCCCAGTTGGGCCGTACGGCCAGCATGACCTGGCCCATGTAGACATCGCCCAGGCCTCCCCCGCCGGGGCCGTCGCCCTCGCCGCCGCCTCCGCCGCGATTGCCGCCGGCCCTGCGCTGAGCCTGGGCCAGGGCCTGCTCAATGGCATTGCCGCGGTCGCCGGATTCGGCGCGCGAGGATGCCTTGCGGGCCTTTTGCAGCGCGGCGGCCACGGGGTCTTCCCTGGGGGCCCGCCTGGGGGGCTGTTCCTTTTTTTCCTGCTTTTTGGCGTCGCTCTTGGGCGCTTCTTCCTTTTTGGGCGGGTCTTTCTTTTTTTCGGCCACCGGGGCGGCTTCCGGCTTGGGCGCGGGTTTTGGTTCCGGTTTTGGTTCCGGCTTGAGTTCGGGCTTTTTGACCGGCGCGGCCTCCTTGGGCGGCGCGGGCACAGGCGCGGGTTCACGCACTTCTTCCCGCGCGGGCGCGGCGATTTCATTTTTGGGGGCGGGCGGCGTGGGCACCCTGGGGCCCTCCGCCGGTTCACCCATATGCCCCAGAATGGGCGAGGGGGTTCGGTTGCCGCCTGGCGCGCCTTCCACCAGGCTGATCATCACCGGCGGCGTGTCCAGCCGCAACGGCGGATGGCTGGGCCAGAACCAGATCAGCAGAAAGACCGCCAGATGAAGGCAGAAAGAGAGGACATAGGAGGCCAGGCGCATGCGGAACCTACTTCCGGGCGCCGGCTTTCGCGCCGCCGGGGGCCGCGCCCTCGGCCTGCTCGGCCATCACGCCCAGCTTTTCAATGCCCACGGCCTTGATATGCCCCATGACATCCACCACAATGCCGTAAGGAACTTCCTTATCGGCCTGCAAAAAGAGGCTTTTGTTCTTTTCCTTGACCAGACGACGGAGATAGCCCTCCAGGTCTTCCATGCTGTCCACGCCGTATTCGTCAAGAAATATCCTGCCGTCCTTCCGCACGGTAAGAATCATGTGATCCGCTTCAGTGGGCAGCACTTCCACCTGTTTGGTCTGGGGCAGATCCACATCCAGCCCCTGGCTCATCATGGGCGTGGCCACCATGAAGATGATCAGGAGCACCAGCATCACGTCCACAAAGGGCGTGACGTTGATCTCCGAGACGAATTTGCTGTTGCCGAGGCTCGCGCCCATGATTACAGCTCCGTGGCGCCCGTGCGCTGCACGGGGCGGTGGGCGTTAAGCTCACGCTGGACGCGGTTCAGGAAGAAACCGGCGAAATTGACCAGCAGGGTGTCCACCTGGGAAAGCCTGCCCATGAAGATGTTGAAGCCCACCGTGGCGGGCACGGCCACGCCCAGGCCTATGGCCGTGGCCACCAGCGCTTCGGAAATGCCGGGCGCGACCGTGGCCAGGGAGGCGGATTTGAGCATGCCGATGGAGTGGAATGAACTCATGATGCCCCAGACCGTGCCGAACAGGCCAATGAAGGGCGCGGTGTTGGCCGTGGTGGCCAGCACGGAAAGAGAGCTCTGCAGGCGGGACAGCTCGCTGGCGACGCCCTGGCGCAAGGCCCGGCGCACATTGTCCACCACGACATCACTGGAATTGCCCAGCTCTTTGGAGCGGTTAAACTCCAAAACGCCCTGATGGGCGATGTAGTAGAGCGGCGAAGCCGGGTCAGACCCCAAAGACTGCACGGCCTCGCGCAGGCTGGCGGCTTTCTCGAAACGCTCGGCGCCGCTCAATGCCTTGCGGCTGGCCGCGTTGAGCGCGATGAACTTCTGAATCATCATCCCCCAGCTGCCGATGGACATAAGCGCCAGAAGCGCCAGCACGGCCTTGGCCACCAGACTCGCCTGGGCGACCATTGAAAAAAAGCTGAATTCCATGTGGTTCTCCGTAACAGTGCGCGATCAAAACCGTTTCGCGGGCGTTGCGCCGCGGCGGGCGCGTCGGGGCCGCCTCGCCGCGTGTTACGGCGCAGCCGCAAGGCGGGGCCGGATAATGGACGCAAAAAAGCGTCCACCGCAAGGGGGCGGAACCGCCAGGCCCGCGACAGGGCTTCGAGGCGGAGGATGCAACGAGTACGCGCTTTTTTCAAGAATTTTTTTAGAAGTTATTTCATGCTGGCATGAAATGACTTCCAACGGCGGGCTCTCGCCGGCGCGGCATTCAGCGCGGGCCGGATTTCATTTTGCGCCACAGGGTGTTGGCGCTGATGCCCAGGTTTCTGGCGGCCCGGCCGCGATGGCGCCCGCACGTTTCCAGCTCGGCGCGGATGATCTCCCTTTCCAGGCTTTCCAGGCGTTCTTTGAGAGTGCCCCGACCTTGGGGAAGGCCGGCGCTTTTTCCGGCGGGCTGTTCCGCCGGGGCGAGCAGGCCCTGGGTGGCGCGCAGATCGTCAAGCAGTTTTTCCAAGAGCGCCTCGTCGCACTGCGCACCGTCCGAGAGCAGAGAATAGCGGCGCAGCAGGGCGTCCAGTTCGCGCACATTGCCGGGCCAGGCATAGCCCTTCAGCAGATTCAGCGCATGGGGCGAAAGCTCCTTGTGCGCCATGTTCATCCGTGCCAGAAGGTGTCGCGCCAGCAGAGGGATGTCCTCCGGGCGCTTGCGCAGGGGCGGGGTTTGCAGGCGCAGCAGCGAGAGGCGGTAATAGAGATCAGCCCGAAAGCGCCCGGCCCGCACCTCGTCCACCAGATTTTTCCAGGAGGAACTGATCACGCGGGCGTTGACGGCAATGGGTCTGTCGCCGCCCAGGCGGAATATTTCGCCGGTTTCCAGAACGCGCAGCAGGCGTATCTGCACGGCCGGGCTGATATCCGCGATTTCGTCCAGAAAGACGCTGCCGTCCTGGGCCAGTTCAAACAGGCCCTCCTTGCCGCCGCGCCGCGCTCCGGTAAACGCGCCCTCGTCGTAGCCGAAGAGTTCGCTTTCCAGCAGGCTTTCGGGCAGCGCGCCGCAGTTCAGGGCCACGAATGGGCCTTTGCCGCGCGATCCGGCCTGGTGCAGGGCGTGGGCCAGCACTTCTTTGCCGGTGCCGCTTTCTCCGTGGATGTGCAGGGCGGCGTCCGCGTTGGCAAAACGGGCGGCCTGGAGGCGCAGTTCGCGCATGGCCGGGCTTGCGCCCAGCAGACTGTCCAGACTGTGACGGGCGATAAGGCCGCGCCGGCCGCTGTTTTTGAGCCTGCGGGTCAGATCGCGCAGACGGGCGGCCGGCGCAAAGGCCGCCAGCGCGCCGCGCGGCTTGCCGTCCACCAGGATCGGACGGGTGTTGATGACCAGTTCCTGCCCGTTGAGGCGACGGATGATCCCTTCCTCGCCGCAGCCGGTTTTCAGGGCTTTGGCGAGCCCCAGGCTCTGCGTCAGGCCATGGCCGCCGGAGGAATCAAAAAGGTCTTCCAGCAGCGCCTCCGCGGCGCGGTTGCTGGTGGCCGTGCGTCCTTCGGCATCCACGCCCACAATGCCTTCATGCAGAGACTCCAGCACGCCGCGCAGCCAGGCGGTCTGCTCCCGGTCCTGCTGCTGGGAGCGGGCGATGTTCAGAGCCTCGTCCAGAGCCCGTTCCAGCGCCTCCCCGCCCGGTGTGACCACTTCGCCGCGACAGCCCTGGGCCTGGGCTATCTCCGCGCAGATGCCGCCGCCCACCACGCAGCCCACGCCCTGATCCACAGCCTGGCTGATGCCCGACGTCAGCTCCTGCGTTGTGGTGAATGTGACGGGCAGCAGGCGGATGTTCAGCAACTTGGCAAACAGGGCGGGCCAGGGCGGCGGCGCTCCGTAGCAGGTGCAGGCGATATAGTCCGTATGCTCGCGGGCCTTGAGCAGGGCTTCAAGGATGTCCAGATGGCTGCGGGCGACGGTCACCACCGGGCGGCGCAGGTGACGGCGCAGCAGCTTGCCGGTGCCGCCGCCGCCCAGAATCACGTCCGTGCCCTCGGCCAGCAGGGCGCGGGCCACGGGCAGGGCCTCCTCCATGCTGGCCAGGCGGATTTCTACAGGCAGACGACGGGTCGCCGCATAGTCATGCACAATGCGGGCCACGGGCAGGGAATTGGAGACAAAGGCGAAATGGAAGGCGCTGTGGTTCATGCCGCGTCCTGTGGCGGATTCGCCGGAATGCGTTATCCGCGCCCGCCCCGGGGGCGGACGCGGAGACGGAGGATGCCCGCCGGGCTTTTCCGAAAGGCCCGACGGTCGGGGTACGGGTTTCGCGTCTGCCCGCAAAAGCGGACGCTGCAAACCCGTAAGGCTTTTGCGCTCAGAAGCGAGACGTTACGCTGGCGGCAGGATGTAGAAATCCAGCTTCAGCACCGCCACCGTCAGCCAGAAGTAAAGGATGGTGATGCCCACGGAAACCGCCGCCGCTGCCAGGCCCCAGAGAAACATGGCGCGCAGGTTGGCCCCGTAGCCGGCCACAATGCCCTGCGCGCCGGTGGCCGAGGCCACGGCGTAACTCCAGCTGATGGCCGCGCCGGTGATCCAGACCCAGGGCACAGCGCCGAATTGCAGGCCGTTCCAGTGGTTCATGGCTTCAATGGCCAGCGGAACCATGACCCCGGCGGCCGCCGTATCACTGGTGACCTGGGACAGGGCGTTGGCCGCCACGCTCCAGGCCACGATGGAAAAACCGTCGCTGATGCCCACAAAGGGCGTGAGCCATTGCCCGAAGACGGCGGATGCGCCGGTGGCCCCCAGTATCTTGCTCAACGCCACGGCCGCGGGCCACATGAACAAAATAGTCACGGGGAAGTGATCCCGCAAGGTCTGGGGCGAAAGAATGCTTTCGCCCTTGGCGCCGCGCGAAGGCCAGAAGAGCAGGAGCAGGGGAATAATGCAGAAAAGCTGGGTCGGCTGAAGCCAGGCCCACTGCGGCCCCTTGGCATAAGGGGCATAGAGCGGCTGGAGCACGGCCAGGGCAATGGCCAGGGCAAAGCCGTAGAAGGAGACCTTTTCCTCATAGCTCATGGGGCCGAGCCTGGCCAGTTCCTGGCGGTAAAATTCTCTGCCGCCGCCGAAATTTTCCCGGTCCGTGCGCATGAACCACATCATGACGCCCACGCCCAGCACCACCAGGATGGAGACGGGCAGCATGCGCAGGGTCCAGTCAAGGAAATAAATGTTGTGCCCCAGATACTTGTTGAGCAGCCCATACGTCACCACTGACTGGCCGCCGCCCAGAGGGGTGGCCATGCCGCCCACGCTGGCGCCCCAGGCCACGGCGATGAGGATATTGGACGCGGCTCTGGAGTTCCAGCGTTCCTCGTTGTTGCTGTAACCGGCGTACATCAGCGAGGCCACGGCCACGGGCGCGAACATGGCCGCCACCGTGGTGTTGCCCACCACAAAGGAGGTGACCCCGCAGAGAATGAACCATCCGGCTGTCTGCGCGCGCACGTTGCCGCTGGCGCGCATCAGAAAGTTGAGGGCCAGGCGTTTGGCGAAACCCCAGCGCACCCAGGCGGCAGTGATGGCCGTGGCCCCGAAAATGAGCGCGGCCTCTTCGTGCACATAGGCTTCCAGCACCTTGCCCAGCGGCATATAACTGTAAACGCAGACCACGAAAATGGGCACGAGGCAGGTCAGCTTGATGTCCACGGCGGTGGTGATCCACCACCAGACCATCCAGAACAGGATGCCGAAGCCGAAGCGGGCGTTAAGCGGACCGAAGCAGGGCAGGCAGAGGGCCAGCAGCAGGAGGGTGGGGCCGCTCAGAATAAGCAGAATGCGACGCAGTGAGGATCTGGTATGGGGCATGAGCTTTCTCCGGGTCTGTTCCGGCGGGCCGGTCACGACCCGCCGGGGAGTTGTTTCCATGCGGTTCACACGAACGTGATGCGGAAAGGGCCGCTACAGCACCACGTCGCCCACATAGCGCCGTTTGATGGAAAAATGCTTTTTCCAGCGTGCGGAGGCGCGCAGCCCCGTAATGTATTCTTCGTCGGGGTCTCCGGCGGGGAAGACCACAGGCGCGTCGGCGGCATTCCAGATGCCCTTTTTGCGGCGCTCCTCGCGCTGGTCCACAAGCCAGTCGTTATAGCTCTCAAAAACAATGTGCCCTTCAAAGCCGTCCAGAGTGGCGGCACGGATGCGACCGTCAAATTCCAGATATTTGTCGATCATCCGTTGATCGGGCATTTCCGCTTCCGCATCGTTTTTGTAGCCGGCTTCTTCCAGCTCCCTGCCGGCCACGGCGGCGAAGATGCGCTGGTCGCGCGGGGAAAGCAGATCCTTGTAAATGCCCACATATTTGTCGCTGATGGGCTTGCCCAGCGGGGCATGGTCGCGCGAAGCGCCGCGCGCCCGGCAGAGGTCGGTTTTGTAGAAGTCAAACATGCCTTCCTCAAAATCCTCGCCCAGAAATTCGCATACGCCGCGCATGACCCTTTGCGGTTCGCGCACCAGTTCCTCGTATTTGACGTCCAGCCAGAGTCCCTTTTCCCGCAGCGGTTCGCGCCATTCCTTGACAGCGTTCCAGCAGCGCTTCCAGGAGTGGGCCGCGCAATAGATATTGGTGGGGCCGAAGGAGGATTCCATATAGTCCACGCAGGAGTCGCGACCGTCGCGCGTGATATAGATAAATTGCGCATCCGGAAAGTCATGGTGCATGGGGCCCACAAAGTAGAGATTATGCGGTGTTTTTTCGCCCCAGCGCGCTTTGTTCACATACTGGGCGAAACGTATGTGCATGCCCGCGTAAAGGCCGGCGAAGCTGCGTTCCGGGGCCAGTTCCAGCACTTCGTCCACGATGGTGCGGGGGTTGACCCGCATGCCCCAGAAGGGCGTCTTCAGACCAAAGACCATTTCTTCGGCCAGAACGCGGAAATTCTTTTCCTGCGAGAGATCGCCGTAAGTGTGCAGGTAGGGATAAAAGCGCGGGTAGTACCAGACCACTTCGGGCACGGCGATGCGTGAATGGCAGCCAAGCAGGGCCATGACCAGGGTGGTGCCGGAGCGTTCGGCGCCGATCATGAAAATGGGGCGTTCCTTGAGACGGATAGGCATGGGGTTCCTCCTGTGCCGGTAAAAAGTTAGGGTGTTTCACGTTGAAAGCGGGCTGGCGTCTGCCTTTGCAATCAGACGCTAGATGCAGGCGCGCAGGATGATGAATGCGCCCACCGCGATGCAGACCACGGCAACCACTTTTTTGAGCGACGCCTGGGAGATGCTGTGGGCCAGGCGCGCGCCCGCCGTGACCCCCACCAACTCGGCGGCCGTAATCCAGACGGCGACGCCGGCGTCGATGAAGCCGTGGGCCAGATTGCCCGCGCTGCCGGACAGGGCGGCGGCGATCTGGATGACCTGGCTGGCGGCGATGGCCGTGAGGGGCGAAAAGCCGAGGATGACCATGAGCGGCACGGAAAGCACCGGGCCGCCCACGCCGGTCAGGCCGGAGCCGAAGCCCACGGCGCCGCCTACGGTCAGCAGAAACAGCTTTTGCCTGAGGTCGCCGGGGCGGTATTGCCGGTTGCCGCCCCCGGCCGGAAAGAGGGCGTATACGCCCGCGAAAACGATGACGGCCCCCAGCAGCAGGTCCAGCAGGCGGGCCGGGGCCAGCGCATTGACCAGAGCGCCGGGATAGCCGCAGAGCAGACCGCCCAGACAGACCGGGATGGTGATGCGCCAGTCGATGCTGCCATGCCGCTGGAAAAGCCATGTGCCCAGCAGGCCGGTGAAGATGAAGCTGAACAGCGCCGTGGCCATGGCCGCATGGGTGGAAAGTCCGGCCAGAAGGCTGAGGGACGGGATCAGCAGAATGCCGCCCACGCCCACAGTGCCGATAAGGCCTCCGACAAAAATGGCCACCAGTAACAAAAGAAAAAACATGGCATGCTCCAGGTTTGTGACTTTCCGAAACAGCAATCAGCGTGCCATGTGGATTCTCTGTGATAATATGTTGTAATTACTTATTATTATTTTTTGGATAATTGGGCTCGGCATACGAAATTTGCAATTATGAAATAAAACCTTGCAGATATGAGAGGGGCGTCGCCTTAACGGGGGCTGACCCTGGCTTATTTTTCAGCGGGTTCACGATGGCGGACGTCTCAGTTCTGTGAATTTTGCGCGTTCGGCTTGCGGCGCGGGCCGGACTGGCTTACCATGAGCGCGCAGCTCATTGCTCAGGAAAACGCATGAAAAAAGACGAGATCTGTCCGCATTGCGGCAAAGCCTGCGGTTTTTGCCGCAACCCCGCGCCCACCACGGATGTGGTCATTTACGAGCCCGCGCGCGGCGTGGTGCTTATCGCGCGGGCCAATCCCCCTCTGGGGTACGCGCTGCCGGGCGGCTTCATTGACGAGGGCGAGCAGGCCGAGGCCGCCGCCGTGCGCGAAATGCGCGAGGAAACCGGCCTGGATGTGGAACTGACCGGCCTGCTGGGCGTGTATTCCCGCCCGGATCGCGACCCGCGCCGGCATACCCTGAGCGTGGTGTTCACCGGCAGGCCGCGTGATCCCCTGGCCCTGCGCGCCGGTGACGACGCGGCCCAGGCCGCTTTTTATCCTCCAGACGCTCCGCCGGAACCGCTGGCCTTTGACCATGCCCGCATTCTGGCCGACTTTCGCGACGTTCTGGCCGGCCGGCGGGTTCTGGGCGCGGTGGAGCCTCTGGCGCGGGAAAGGAGTCGCTGATGGGCTACGCCAATCTGAGTCAATGCCTGGCGGATCTGGAGTCCAGGGGACAGCTCAGGCGCGTGGATGTGGAGCTGGACCCGTATCTGGAGCTGGCCGCCGTGCAGCGCCGGGCCTTCCGGGCCAAAGCGCCGGCCCTGCTGTTCACCAGAGTCAGGGGTTCGCGTTTTCCCATGCTGGCCAATCTTTTCGGCACGCATGAACGTCTGCGCTATATTTTTCGGGACAGTCTGCGGGCCGTGGACGCCGTGCTGGCGGCCAGGGCCGATCCCGCGGCGGCCCTGCGGCGGCCCTGGCGCGCGCTGCCGGCCCTGCCCGGCCTGCTCCGCATGCTGCCGCGCGTCAGGCGTTTTCGGAGCGGGGGCGGCGCGCCCCCTGTGCTGGAATGCCGCTGCGCTCTCGCCGAACTGCCGCGTCTGACCTGCTGGCCCGGAGACGGCGGCCCCTTTATCACCCTGCCCCTGGTTTACAGCGAAGACCCCGACCGCCCCGGCTTGGACGCTTCCAATCTGGGCATGTACCGGGTGCAGCTGGCGGGCAATGATTACGGGCCCGACGAAGCGGGCATGCACTATCAGATTCACCGGGGCATCGGCGTGCACCATGCCCATGCGCTGGCTCGGGGCCGGGAACTGCCGGTGCATGTCTATGTGGGCGGGCCGCCCGCGCTCAGTGTGGCGGCGGTGATGCCTCTGCCCGAGGGCCTGTCCGAACTGCGCTTCGCGGGGCTGCTGGGCGGACGTCGCGTGAGCCTGGCGCGCTGCGCGGGCCTGCCCCTGCCTGTTCTGGCCGAGGCGGATTTCTGCATCAGCGGGCGTCTTGTCCCCGGGCTCAAGCCTGAGGGGCCTTTTGGGGATCATGTGGGCTATTACAGCCTGCGGCATGATTTTCCGGTGCTCAGGGTGGATGCCGTGCATCATCGCCGGAACGCGGTCTGGCCTTTCACGGCCGTGGGCCGCCCCCCGCAGGAAGATACGGTTTTCGGCGATTTCATCCACGAGCTTACCGCGCCCCTGGTGCCGCAGGTCTTTCAGGGCGTGCGCGAGGTGCACGCCGTGGATGCCGCCGGGGTGCACCCCCTTCTGCTGGCGCTGGGCAGCGAGCGCTACACGCCCTATGAGGCGCGGCGGCAGCCGCGCGAGCTGCTCACGGCGGCCCTGCACCTGCTGGGAACCACCCAGACGGCCCTGGCCAAATATGTGCTTCTGGCCGCGCATGAGGACGCGCCCGGCCTGCGCGCCCGCGATGTGCCCGCCTTTCTGCGGCATATGCTGGAGCGCGCCGACTTCAGCCGCGATCTGCATTTTCTGACCCGCAGCACCAATGACACGCTGGACTATACGGGCAGCGGCCTGCATGAAGGCTCCAAGCTGATCTGGGCCTCTGCCGGTGAAAAACGGCGTGAGCTGGCTCTGGAAGCGCGCGCTCTGCCCGATCTGCCCGATGGTTTTGGCGAAGCGCGCGTGGCCGGGCCGGGTATGCTGGCTCTGCGCGGCCCGGCGCATGGCCTGAAGCGCGGCGAAGCTGACCCGCTTCTGGAAGAGCTGGCCCGCCGTCTGGCGGCCTGGCCCGCCGCCGAAGACTTTCCGCTGGTGGCGGTGGTGGATGATCCCGCTTTCTGCGCCGCGAAGCTGGACAACTTTCTCTGGGTGGCGTTCACCCGCTCGGATCCGGCCACAGACAGTTATGGCGCGCATGCCCGGATTCACGCCAAGCACTGGTCCTGCGCCGCGCCCCTGATTCTGGACGCCCGTCTCAAGCCTTTTCACGCCCCTCCGCTGGAAGAGGATACGGCCGTCACGCGCCGGGTGGAGGCGCTGGCGGCGCCGGGCGGGCCTTTGCATGGATACTTTTAATGGTGGAGAGGCCGCTTCATGAAAATTGCCTTATTGCAGTGCAACAGCGTCACCGGCGACGTGGCCGGCAATCAGGTCCGCATTCTGGAGGCCGCGCGACGGGCCGCCAGGGCCGGGGCGGATCTGTGCGTCACGCCTGAGCTGGCCCTCTGCGGCGTTGCGCCCGGCCATTACCTGCGCGCCGCCGATTTCGCCCAGGGCTGCCGCGCGGCCCTGCGCAACCTGGCCGAGGCCCTCGGGGACGGGCCGCCGCTTCTGGTGGGCGCGCCGGTGCCCAGCGTCTATGCCGCGGGCCTGCTTTCCAATGCCGCCGTACTGGCGAACAAGGGCAAGTGGCAGGTGGTTTCGCGCAAGGTGTATCAGAGTATGGGCCGCAACGGCGACCAGGGCGACGATGCGCGCTATTTTGACCACGGCGTGTCCTGCGGCATTCTGACCCTGGACGGCTGGCGGCTGGGCGTGGCCCTCTGCGAAGACGTCGCGACCGGGGAGGGCGCGTTCTGGCAAGCGCAGCACGCCAGCGGGCACAACCCGTTCATGGAGTTGATCCAGCGCGGGGTGGACGCCGTGGTGCACATGGCGGCGACGCCGTTTCGCGTGGGCGCGCAGGAGGCGGGCGAGCACATGCTCTCCCATGTGGCGGCCCGCCATCATGTGCATCTTTTTTCGGTCAATCTGGTGGGCGGCAACGACAGCCGCATTTACAGCGGGCAAAGCCTGGCCTTTGACCCCACCGGGCAGTTGATGGCGCGGGGCAAGGCCTTTGCCGAGGATGTGCTGGTGGTGGATACCGCCGGTCACGACGCGGGCGCGGTGGAAGCGCTCTGCCAAAGCGTCGAGGAGGCCGAGTGGCGCGCCCTGACCCTGGGCACGCGCGACTTTGTGCGCAAATGCGGCGCGCAGAGGGCCATTGTGGGTTTGTCCGGCGGCATGGATTCGGCGCTGGTCTGCTGCATCGCGGCGGAGGCGCTGGGCGCGGCCAACGTCACGGGCGTGCTGATGCCCTCGCCCTACAACAGCGAAGGGGCGCTGACCGACGCCCGTCAACTGGCGGACAATCTGGGCGTGACCACCGTGACCCTGCCCATTGAACCGCTGATGCGCGCCTTTGAGGCTGCCCTCAAGCCGGGGCTGGATATTTTTCCGCCCTGTGACGGCGACGTGACTTTCGAGAATGTGCAGGCCCGCATCCGGGGCACGCTGCTGACCTCCCTGGCCAACCGGGCCAATGCCCTGGTGCTGAATACCGGCAACAAGAGCGAAGGGGCAATGGGCTACTGCACCCTTTACGGCGACGCCGTGGGCGCGCTGGGCGTCATTGCCGACCTGACCAAAACCCGGGTCTATGCCGTGGCGCGCTGGTACAATGCCTGCCGCGGCGCGGAGGTCATTCCCCGGAATATCTTTGACAAGGCCCCTTCCGCCGAATTGCGCCCCGGCCAGAAAGACGCGGACAGCATACCGCCTTATGAGCAACTGGACCCCGTGCTGGAAGCCCTGCTGGAACCGTCGTCGGCGGCCCTGGACAAGCCCCTTGACAACATGTGCCGTGAGGTGCGCGACAGGCTGTTCCGGGCGGAATTCAAGCGCCGTCAGGCGCCGCCGGCCTTGCATGTGAGCCGGGCGCCCTTCGGCGCGGGCTGGCAGACGCCGGTGGCCGGGCGCTACCGGCTGCCGTAAGGTCATCCGCCTTTTTTCTTGAAGCCCGGAGCGCAGTGGAGTAAAAAACAGATTCCAAACAACGCAGTTTTATGAGCGGAGGATGACATGGCGGAAGCACCGGAAAAAAATCTGGCCCTTGATATTGTACGCATCACCGAAGCCGCGGCCCTGGCGTCGGCCCGCTGGCTTGGGCGGGGCGACAAGGAGGCCGGAGACGGCGCGGCGGTGGATGCCATGCGCATCAGCTTCGCCACTCTGCACATCGACGGCATGGTGGTCATCGGCGAAGGCGAAAAAGACCACGCGCCCATGCTGTACAACGGCGAAAAAGTGGGCATGGGCGACGGCCCCAGCCTGGATGTGGCCGTGGATCCGGTGGAGGGCACCAACCTGCTGGCGTACGGGCGTCCCAACGCCATTTCCGTGGTGGGCGTGGCCCCCAGGGGCAACATGTTCAATCCCGGCCCCAGTTTTTATATGCAAAAGCTGGTGGTTTCGCGCGAGGCGCGCGACGTCATTGACCTGGATGCGCCGGTCAGGGACAATCTGCTCAACACGGCCAAGGCCATGGGCAAAAGCGTGCAGGATCTGGTGGTCTTTGTGCTGGACAAGCCGCGCCACCAGCGTCTGATTGAGGAAATTCGCGCCGCCGGCGCGCGCATTCAGTTGCAGACCGACGGCGATGTGGCCGGCGCGTTGATGGCTGTGGACCCGCGCTCTGAAGTGGACGTGATGATAGGCACGGGCGGCACGCCGGAAGGCGTGCTGGCGGCCTGCGCCATCAAGGGCATGGGCGGGCAGATTCTGGCCCGGCTGAACCCGCAGTCGTATGTGGAAAAAGAGGCCATCACCGAGGCCGGCATTGATCTGCGTGAAGTGCTTACCGTCAATGACCTGGTGCGCAGCGACGACTGCTTCTTCGCGGCCACGGGCATTTCCGGCGGCGACTTTTTGCGCGGCGTGCGCTACAGCGCCCGTCACGCGGTGACGCATTCGCTGGTTCTGCGCGGCAAAACCGGCACCCTGCGGTATGTGGAGTCCTATCACAATATGGACAGGCTTTCTAAAATCAGTGCGGTGCGGTATTGAATGAATAATTGCTCCTTCATGTCGCCGGCGCGGTGGCGTCGGGCGTTCCGGCCCGCGCCGGCCCTGGCGGCGGCGCTGGTCGCGGCCCTGAGCCTGCTGCCTCTTCCGCCTTCGGACGCTCTGGCGGCGCGCGTCGCCCAGAAAAAGGCCCCTCAGGCCGCAACTGTCTATGACAGGCAGCCGCCGGTGACTGACAGGGAACTGGTGGGCTTTCTCGAAATTCTGCCCCGTTTCCGGGCCTGGGCCAAGGAAAGCGGGGAAGAGGCGCACCCGGTGCTGCGCAACGGCAAGGCGGATTTTCTCTATTCGCCCCGGGCGGCGGAATGGGTGCGCGGCCAGGGCTGGGAGCCGGTGCGCTTTTTTTGCGTCATGGGCCGCATGGCCGCCGCCCTGGTCATTGTGGAGGAAGGCAACGACATGAGCGGCACCCGCCCGCGCGACATGCCCGGCGTCACGGAAGACGAGCTGGCGCTGGCCCGCCGCCATCTGGGCTCCATGCTCAAGGCCGGCGGCGACGCGCCGCCCATCAAGCACTGAACATGGCGCGGGCGTCTCTGCTTTTTGCGCCCCGCGCATGACTGCTTGAAATTGTTCTGAAATTATAGCATGGTGCTCCGTGATGAGTTCGCATGCGGGCGAGAGCCCGGCATGGCGCAAAAAGCGCCGTGAATAAGTGGAGCATGCGTTTTTTGAGGAAAGACCATCATGGTTCAACCCCTCGGGTGAACCATGCATTTTTATTTTTAAGACAAACTGTACAAGTTGTTTTCTATAGCTATAGAATAGACTGTTTATATGCGTTTATATTGAGGAGTAATTCATGAAGTCTCGCCCTTATCGGTTTTCATGGGATTTCATTGGCGATGTTGAAGACGGCAGGCTCAATTTGGGCAACAGCACGCGCATCGAAGTGTACCGCCTGTTTCAATATACCTTGCGGGATGTTCTGGAGGCGCGCTATGGCACGGAGGAGTCTGACCGCATTCTCTATGAGGCGGGCTATCTGGCCGGGAAAAATTTT